>JBFRWK010000130.1:0-2829 GCA_051439545.1 Xenococcaceae cyanobacterium
ATTTTGTTGTCTATTTAATTCTTGTTCTCGCATTTTCTGAGCTTGTACCTGTGCCTCAGCCTGAGCTTGAATTTTATTGATTAATTGAAAGACTTCGACATAGGGACGCTGCCCTAGAGATTCTAGGATTTTATTGACTTCTTCTATGGTTAAGTTAATGCTTATTTGTTCCATTATCATCACTCTAAATAATAGTGCTAAGAAGCACCGTTGGTATTTGTATCTAATAAATTTACAGCTTCGGGTTTACTTAAGACTAGCCAACCTTCTCGAATTTCTTGAGAGCCTGAAAAAGTAGCTCGTGAAGATACTGGATCGATCGCGATCTCATTTAAATCGAATATCTTGTTAATAAGATCGTCTAGATTATTTAGATTGCCTGTAAGCATTTTTCTTTTATCTTTAGGTACAATTTTCGCTTTGTTCGGGGGATCTTCATTTTCATTAAAAGATACTAGCCATTTTTGATTAAATAAATTTTGCCAAACTAGATCGCCTTCGGGATTAGTTTCTAATTTATTCTCCGAATAAGATTGAATAAAAGCTGTTTTTTCAATTACTGGCGTAGTCAAAATTTCTGACCAATTTTCCCTGCCTTTTTTCTCTAACCAAACCCAATCGTAATCTGGAGCTGTTGGTAAAGGAAGATTGAGACTACCTTGATTTGTCCGGTCTGTCAAAATAGGAGAAGTTAAGAATGTCACTTTGATATTGGCTAATGCCTCAGTATAATGTTCGGGCGGAATATTAATAACCTTACTTGGCAAAATACCAGATGTTGCATGAAATACTCCTCGCGGATCGACTAACATCGTTAAAGTTTGAGCTTTGTTACTAATAGATTGAATAATATTAATTGGACCTTCCTCGACTTCTGGATTTTTCTCACGGTCTATAAATTGAGTTTCAATCTTGTCAGATTCATTAAGATCGCTTTGTTGGGCATAAAAAATGTTATTTTCATATTCGTATTTATTTTCATCTAAGGTCTTTTCTTTCCAATAACCAATAACTCCATCATTTAGCTGGCGATATTCCCCAATACGAATTGGAATCTTTACGTCTTTTAAGTCATCGTTATCTCTTTCCAGTAAAGGTCGCATTTGCTGCATTTCTTGACGAAAAACATGCCAATCTTGGTTAATAGCTGGTAGTCCTTGCAATTCTAGATTCACTGATGCTCTTACTACGGCGATAGGGCGACCCATAAGTAATGCTAAACTTTGGTTCTGAGCAAAGGTTTCTGGATCGATATTATTCAGAGCATTGTTCAGACAAAGATTAAAGTTCTTAGTAAATTCTGGAAGCTTTTTTCCCAAAGTAATTATAGTTTTTACCATTTTATGCAAATGGATATTAATCTTAGATATATCCGGTATTTCTATATCTTTGCCGTCTATTTTTATTTTTATAGTTGCTAGCGGATTATTTCCTGGCGCATCATCCCATTCCCCATTAATATTAATCGCTCCCAAAGCTTGACCTGCATTATCGTAAATCATCAAGCTACCATTTAAGTTATTAGGAAGTATCCATCCACAAATTGGAGTTGTGTTGGGATTGTCATTCGTTTCTTGATTATCTCGATCATTAGCAGATAACCAACGGAAATTAATCCGACAAGGTTGAACCAAGCGAGGGGGAAGAACAATGCGATTATTTTTCTTTGCTTTCATACTCTCTGGCTTAATCACATATTCTTCTGAGTCAACCTTCCAATCTAGATTTCTGACTTGTCCAAAAGTATCAACTAACTGCAAATCAATAATTCGCAGTTCCCCAGAACGAATCGGGCTAAAATCATCTAAAGGTTGGGGCGCACTTTTGATTTCACCTGCAACTGCTGTTTCAACTTCATCTGTAAACTTTTGGTAATCGGCAAAACCAATAGGATCTTCAATTGCTAATTGCAAGGTTTGTTTATGCATCAGCAAAGCTTCATTAAATCCACCAAGGGCTTGAGATAAACAATTGAGGTTTTTCAGTTCTGCTTGAGCTTGTTTAGCTGTAGCAACAGGATGAGGAATGATATCTAAATTATTATCTTCATACCATCTTTTGATGGCTTGGATATTTGCTAATTGTCCTAAATATTCGTCGCGATCGATCTCAATAACCTCTTTATAGTCGGGATATTCTTTAGATATAGACTTACGCAAATAACTTTCTATATCTTTATCTCTTGGCTTGCCATCTCGTAAATGTTGTGCGTAGTTATTAATTTTTTGATAAACGGGATTAGTAATAGTTGTTTCCCCGTTATTATCGTGTTTCTCTAAATATTCTTCAATTCGCTTTTGCAACAAAGAGTTGGCATAGGGGGTTAAGATACTAAAGCCACTGTAGATATTAGAATCGCGATCTGTTTTTATACGATTAGACGCTACATCATCAACTACAGATTGAGCGTTTTTGGGCGATAAATCTACATCATTTGCCTCAAGTTTATAGTTTTTAGTCAGAAAATCATTGCTATAGTTGCGATTAACAGAAGTTTTATTGCTGCCATTAGCTACAGTAAATACTTCAACTAACCATTCCAAGATAATGGGATTCCAAGGTTGCTTTTGCCAAGTACTAAAGCCAATTTGTTCGCGATCGCTTTCTGCTTCAAGTTCGTCAATCTTATCAAAAATAGTCTTAAATTCTTCTTGAATTAAGCCTTCAATCGTGCGATCGCTTAGTATTTGACATTCAAGTAACCCCGAGAGAAAAGTTACTCGCGCTCTGCCCAGCCTTACTCAAATCTCATCAGTAAAATTATTGGTTTTGACTTGCCGCCGTGCGGGATTTTATACATTCGGTACTTAAACTCAGGACTTTTACCCT
>JBFRWK010000131.1:0-12284 GCA_051439545.1 Xenococcaceae cyanobacterium
TGTCGGGGTGGGCAATGTAGGCAGAGAATCAGGAAAGGCTACTTACACACTTTATAGTCCAGAGAGCGATCTCGCTCCCAGCGAGGCACTGCGCGATCGCTTAGAGTTTAAAACAGTCTACTATGGCGAAAAAAAGGGCTTTGGTCATTAATAAACAAAAAGTATCTCCAGTGAGAACTTCGCTCTTTATCCGATTTGTTAACAGTGGCACAAAAAGAAACTAATGCCTAATGGTCAGCGATTTCAGTTTACAGAAAAAAGCGATGCAGCGCGGTCTTGAAGGTTTCCTTCTTAGAGCGACTGCATCAAGAAGCAATTGTTTTGGTCAGACGAGCATCATGCCATATTTACCCATAATTCTAAGCAATGGGAATCAAACTAGAGAAGTAATGGGGTTATTGGATACAGGAGCAAGTGTTAATGTCTTGCCTTATGAAATTGGTCTAGAGTTAGGTGCGGTATGGGAGGAGCAGTGCGACTCTTTTAGTACAAAAATATTAAAAATACGTGGTACTAGCTAGGTTAAAAAAAGACCAAATATTTAATTTGGTCAACTGAACCTTGACAACTGAATACTCTGTGTAGGTGTGAGAGCCTGTAATAAACACCTCTATCACTCTAATTAAAAAAAGAGCGATCGCTTTTTACTATCTATAAATCTACAAATTAGTTCTCACGATCGATGTCAGCAATTATTGCCGTTGCTTTTTCACAAAGAACTTGATGTGCGTGACCATTAGTTGCCATAATACAACCCCATTTTTTCACATCTCCTTGATTGTATACAACAGGCTGACCATCAGCATAAGAAAACTTACCACCAGCCTCAGTTAAGATTAACTCTGGTGCAGCAAAATCCCAATCTTTAGCAGCAGACTTACCAGATAAAGATATATAAATATCAGATTCTTGTTCGAGAATTGTCGAAATTTTTCCGCCTACACTACCCATATATTTTTTACCCTTTAGGGGCAGTCTGTCGATTAGCTTTTGAAAGCGTTCATCTCGGTGAGTACGACTCACAATCAAATACATTTCTTCAGGGGTATTACGTTCTGATACCTTAATTTGCTTAACTTGCCCATCACGAGTTTCAACAAATGTACCATTACCTTTAGAGGCATAATATAGTTTCCCTGCTTCGGGGATACCCACAACTGCAATTACAGGACGACCTTGATATGCCAGGGCAATATGTAAACCATATTCTCCAGTTTTATCGATAAAATCTCTCGTGCCATCAAGAGGATCGATAATCCATACCCAGTCTTTAGCTATGGGTTCTGCTTTCTTGACATCAAAAGTTTCTTCAGACAGATAGCCAAATTCTTCTGTACCTAGCTTAGATTGTAATTGTTCGAGGATATAATGATTGGCAGCTAAATCTGCGGTAGTTACAGGGCCACCTTTCTTTTTTTCTTGGACATCGAGTTCATCTTCTTTGTCTCCTCCAGAGTAGTAAGAACTCAAAATATCAGCTGTATCCCAGGCAACAGAACGAGTCAATTCGAGGATTTCTGCCAACTTTTCGGTTCGATCGATGTTCATGCACTATGTGCCTCTTGATTATTTAGATTATCCAACCGAAATTATGCCATTATTTTTGTTTCCCTGCACGATTTGCCAGTCAGCAACAGTTGGCTCAGAATATTGTTAAATTGAATATTTAGATATAACCTTACTAAAAAGTTTGTTCTTGGAGCGATAACATTAATTTAGTGGGGCGTGCAGATTTAATAAACGGATACCAATCTGGATGATTCACAAACATATGATGTTCGTATTCATACCAGTGCTTTTCCCCTTTTTCTCGGTTACAAAAGCGACAGATAACCCATAAATTTTCAAATTCCATCGCTAGCCAAGGATATTGGGATCGCGGTAATTTATGGTCGATCGTTTTTCCTTCTCGATCGCTATAGTTTTCTCCACATACAGGACAATACCGATCGGAATTTTCTTGCACCCAATTTCTGCTTTCTTGGGTTGTTCCACATTCTCCGTCACCGTTTATATAACGCCAATAATCGTATTGCCGATAATTTTCAAAATCTTGCTGAGTTAGTTTGTGATAGCGTTTTTTACCAATTTTATTTGCTATTTTAAATAGTTCTTTTAGTTCTTTATCTTCCAGATTCATTCTTTGAACCCTTACAGTTTAACTGTTGTATATATTTTTGTCTTGGCTTTTCTCCGATATTTCTTATTAGTTTGTTTACTAAAATCAATAATCTCTATCTCTGTTTCTGGAAATTGCCTATCTATTTCATCGGCAATTTCATTTACTTCTCGGGATAATTTTTGCTGAAAATCTTGTATTTCTTGACTAGTAAGATATTTGTTGCCAATACGATCTGCTTCTAAGAAAAGTTCTTCTAAGGTTAAATCGTCAATCTTCGCTTTGTCTAATAATTCTTCTATTTTTTGATATAAACTAATAACATTTTCCCAACCAACATTTTTATAACCATTATTTTTTAACCATTTTTGTTCTTCTTTTTTGAGTTTTTTTCTATTCCGAGAGTTATTTTTTTGAACTCTTCGGTAATTCATACCCCGAAAAGTTTTATTTTGCTTCTTTTTCATGAATATTGCCTATCCAAGAGTCCATTTAAATAATTTGATAATTTCTTTTTTAAGCTCGCGATCTTCAGAGCGCAATAGCTTTTTTGTATCGATCGCCAATTTTAGTTTTATGCGATCGACTATATTTTTAAAATTTTTATTATCTTTTTTAAGTTCTTGATTTACTGCAATCAGTTCTTTATTTTTAGCAGTAAGAGCTTTAACTTTAACTTCTAAACTATCTTTATCCAAAGCATAAGATGGCTTTTTTCGCTCTTGTTTGAGTTGGAGAATATCTTGTTGAAGTGCTTTGATTTCTTTAATTTTTTTAGTTACTAGTCCTTTTTGGGCAGCTTGAAGCCTTTGACGATTAAGTAGTTCAGAACCCGCAAAAGATGAAATAGCTCTACGAATGGTAAGTTCATCAGGATTAGTACTAAAGTCGATCTTTACCAAAGCTCTTTCAGCATCTGCCTTTGTCCATTTTTCCCTTGTTAGCAGTGTAATAGCTTCTGATTTATTCACAAGTAAATTTAATTAACAGTTAGGATCGATCCTAACTATAAATCAATAGCTAACAAACGATCCAGAGCAATTTTGAACAATTTTACCCATTAATTAACAATCATTTTGCTAACAATTTTAGAAACGGGATCTCAAAAGTTTACTCTCCTGCATGATAAGAACTTCGGACTAAAGGAGCAGAACGAACATGAGAAAATCCTAAATTACGAGCAATATGACCTAATCGCTCAAATTCTTCTGGAGTCCAATATTTTTGTACTGGTAAATGCTCTAAAGAAGGTCGCATATATTGACCGATAGTTAAGCGATCGCAATTAATTGCTCTCAAGTCTTTCATCGTAGTAATAATTTCTGCTTCCGTTTCCCCTAGTCCTAACATCAAACCCGATTTAGTCGGAATACTGGGGTCGATTTCTTTAACTAATTTCAATACAGTCAAAGAGCGATCGTATTTTGCCCCTCGCCTTACCGATGCCTGTAAACGTTCGACAGTTTCAATATTATGATTGTAGCAAGCTGGTTTAGCTTTTACGACAGTTGTTACTCTAGCTTTTTGGCTATTTTCTGCGCCTTTACCACTCCAAAAATCGGGAGTAAGCACTTCAATTTGAGTATTGGGATTTTTCTGTCTTACTGCGTTCATTACTTTGACAAACCAACCAGCACCACCATCAGCTAAATCATCTCTAGCTACAGAAGTGAGAACTACATAACGTAAACCTAGTAAATTAACTGCGGATGCCACTTTATTAGGTTCTTCTGAGTCTAAAGCCATGGGAGCGTGTCCTTTATCTACTTGACAAAAAGCACAAGCTCTAGTACAAGTAGGGCCCATTAATAAAAAAGTAGCTGTTTTGTTGGCGTAACACTCGCCACGATTGGGACATCTACCCTCTTCACAAATTGTATGAATACCTCGCTGTTTGATAATTTTTTGGACGGTAGATATTTCACTAGCTTTACCAATAGAACCTCTCAGCCAAGTAGGAAGAGTAGTAATTTCTTTACGCCAGTCAGACTTAGATAAGTGCATGATAATCTTTATTTAGAGGGTTTATTTCAAACCAAAGACAAAGAAAACAAATTTACCAGTCGATCCCTGTTATTTTTGCTTGATTTCAGGGAACTCTATAAATACCAACAAATATCAACAATACTATTGATTCAAGTAATTTTAGTAAATTTTTTGATAAATAGGAGTCAATCGCTAAGGAGTTAGTTGTGCCAACTCATAAAATTTTGGTTATTGATGATAGTAAAGTCATAAGAATGCGGGTCAAAGATATGTTGCCTGCTGGTAACTTTGAAGTTATCGAAGCCAAAGATGGTCGAGAGGGATTTAATTTGATCTGTTCAGAGAGTCCTAATTTAATTATGTTAGATTTTCTGTTACCTAAAATGAGTGGGTGGGAAGTATATCAGGAGATTCAGAAACAACAAAAATTAAGAGCTATTCCTTTAGTTCTTATGTCTGGGCGTAAAGAAGAGGTAACAGACAAATTAACCGAACCTTTTGAATATTTTGCTTTTGTCGAAAAGCCTTTCGATCGAGAACAGTTGGTAGAGGCGATTCGCGAAGCAATGATGAAGTCTAAGAAACTACCGAAAGTAACAGCTAATACTTCAAGTTCATCAGACTTTGCTAGCTCCGCATCTGATACTTCAGCTATGGTAGCAGAAATTGAGTCATTAAAAGCAAAAGTAGCGAGAATGGAAAAAGAAATGGATATTATGAAGAAACAATTTAATCAATTACTTAGCTTTATTCGACAGAAAATCGGCTAAGAATTTGAGGTTTTTTCTCATTGATGGTATTTTAGACGATTGCGCAGTTGAACTGCGCAGTCATTTTTTGTAAGTATTTTTATCTGAATTTTCAGTAATTAAAGCTTATGAATTTTTGTTCTAAGTTCATTTATATCTAATTTTAGTTCTACCACCTGTCTCGCTAAATCGTCTAATTCTAAAGCTGTATCTTGCCCAGATTCTATTTTTATCTTCAATTCTGATGCCTTACTCTTTAAGGTAAAAGCTATCCCATGTAATTCAAATACTCTTTGTTTTAAATCCTTTATTATATTTGCTGTTGTAGAATCTGCTTTTGCTGAATTAGATTGTTCCTTGTTGTCTTTAAAAAACTGCTTTAAATCTCTGTCTAATTTAGTTAAATCCTGATTTAATTTATCTAAATTAGTTTCTACCTCAGATTTTACCGAATCAGTTTTTTCATGAGTTTCTTGAAACAATTGTTTGAAGTCTCGATCTAACTGACTCAATCCTCGATTCAATTCATCTAGGTTAATATTCATCGCGCTCGACAAAAATAAATAATAGTTTAGATGCTTCAAACTTAACTAATACAATCTAAATAACAAGCGATCGAGATCGATACTTAATTAACTTCCGCTAATATGTACGACTATTTCTCTGTTATGACTGCGCTGGCGGTGTTCCCATAAATAAATTCCCTGCCACGTGCCTAAAACTAACCTTCCCTTATTAATGGGAATTTGCTCTGAAGTATGGGTTAAAGCCGAACGAATATGAGCGGGCATATCATCAGGGCCTTCTGCATTATGAATATATCTCATAGAGTCTTCTGGTACTAATTTGGCAAAAAAATTAGCTAAATCTTTCAAGACATCTGGATCGGCATTTTCTTGAATTACTAAGGAAGCAGAGGTATGACGGACAAAAATCGTGCATAATCCTATGTCTATAGCCGATTCTGCTACTATTTGCTCTACTTTGCTGGTAATTTTGTGAAGGGATTTACCTGTAGTTTGAATTCTAATTGCTTTTTGATAATGGTTCATAGTTTTGTTGTTGGTTACTTACGAAAGAAGTCTAGTCTAAGTGAGGAACGATCGCTTGCCAAGCTTTAATCAAATTACCTTGCATTAAAGCAGCAACGCCACTCAAAATTTGAATTTCTTCGTTATCAGGGTAAGAAGCGATCGCTTTATTTAAAGCTAATTCTGCGGGTTTGGGTTGCCAGTCATAAAGATAGACAAATGCTAGATAAGCATAGTTAAATGGATTTCGAGCGTCTAATTGAATAACTTGCTTAAAAGTAGCGATCGCTCCTTCTACATCTTGCTGTAATACTTGAGCTAAACCTAAGGTATATGTCCAATCTAATTGCTGTTGCTGGCTAATATTATTTTGTTGGAGACGATAAGATATAGCAATTTCTGCTTGGGATAAGTAATCTTGTTTGGCATCATATTGATTAATGCGAGCAGTTTGCACAAAAATAGGCTCTAAGCCAGTAATTCCTTGAGCCATATTGGGGGCAATAGTCCGCAGTTGAGTGACTAAATCTAATTCTGGTGCGGGTAAAGGTTTGGCATCGGGATCGATAGTTATTTCTACCTTGGGTATATCTACAGTATAGGTTTCTCCTGAAACGCGATCGAGATATTGGGCAGAAAGTCTATATTTACCAGGCAGAAGATCGGGTGGTGGTAGCATTGCCGTTCTTTCAATTACTTCTAACCCAGTATTGGCGATCGCGTTTTGACTAAAATCTAATGCGCCCATACCAATACTACGATCGTGTAACCACATAGTTGAAGTATCGCTTATGTGGGATTTAGCTGTTATTTTGGCTTGTTTATCGACTCGCTGCCAGGTTAGTAACATTAAATTCGATCGCAATTGTGACTCACTACCAGTCCATTCATAAGTAACGGGGATAGGTAACCCTGGAGGAGCTACTTTTGGGGCGATAATATTCTGTAAAGATACTCTGTCTGAACTTGTTTTAACTGGTTTGACTTCTACTAAAGGTTGAAGACGATGATATAGTCTGAGATCGCTATTATCTGGAAGTTGCCAGCTTTTCTGTAGTTGAAAATCTCCCCCTTCTTCTACTAACTGAACGATCGCTTTTTGTGCTTCGGGAATTGAACCCTGATCTCCTGTTTTAGTTATAAACCAATCGAGCGAGCGCGCATCTTGGACTACTTCTTCTTGCCTTACTCCTACCTGACGACCAGCTACTTGAAAGTTATACTGTCCTCCATAGAAAGAAAAATTGTGTTGATTAATTTCGGGTGTAGAAGGTAATACCCCTAAAGTCGATCGTAAATAGGGAGAAGTGTTAATAATTTCTCGAACCACTTCTTGATGCGGAAAAGGTTTTCCTGTATAAGGATATTGTCGAACGCGGGGACTGAGTTTTGTAGTTAAGCAATCTCCTCCCAAAGGAAAAATATTCAACCACATCAAGATCGCAGCTAAAATAATCGTTCCCCAACGGATAGATTTTTGCCGATAAGATAATAAACCCAAAGCCAAGATTAAAGATAAAACAGGCAATAAGGGCAAGATATAACGAGCATCTTTATTAATATTGAGAGAAGAAAGTAAATATCCACCCAGTAAGAAAACTGATAACCATGTCCATTTGAATCTAAGACAGATGGGGGGATTGGAGGATGGGGAGATGGGGAGATTTTTTTTGTTTTTAAATAGTGCGAATAAAATTAAACCGACAAGGGGAATAAGCAACAAACACCAAGAAAGTAGATAGGGTAAAACACTACTATAGTATGTCCAAGCACTGAGACTATTAAGGGCAGGATCGCCTTCTGCTATAGCCGAATCAATAGTTGCCCGCTTTCCCGAAGTTAAAATTAATAACCAGTTAGTCCGATACCAAGGAAAACAAATTAAAATGGCGATCGCCAAAGCACTAATTAGCTGTGTTAAATATAACCATTGACGCTGTTTAAGCGAACTTCCCAATACCCACAAAATGGGTAGAAATAAAAAGAATAAACCAGTTTGCTTCAGCATTAAAGCCAAACCCAAACTCACCCCAAATAGTAAGCTAAAAATCCAACCCCGCCAACGATTTCCATTAGCAGTTAAATTAAACCAATTAACCCCTGACTTCTGAACTCCTGAACTTCTGAACTTCTGAAAACGATCTAAATTCCAAACCGTAAGTAACCAGAAACTAGCCGTTACCATCGCCGTTAGAGGATAGTCCAGCAAAAATTCTAGACGATAGTAATATAATCCTGGTAACAACTGACATATGCCTGCTGCCCATAACCCAATAGTAGGATTAAACAGAATGACACCTAAACCATAGACAGATGTAAGCAAGATAGCACTGTATAGTATCATTACCAACATAGCTGCATCTGCGGTAGTGCCAAATAAATTTAAAAAAGGAGCAGTAATAATATAGTGTAGTGGAGGAATTTTATTAGAGAGTAGCCAAAAACTACGCCACCAATCGAAATTAAACCATTCTGGTTGTTGTAAAGCATTCCAATAGTTTAAAACACCATTAAGATAATCAGCCTGATCCCAAGCAGGTACAGAACGATCGATATTTAGCCAAAGGCGATCGCTAATTCCCCCTAACAACCAAATGATTCCCAGAATTCTCAATCTATAAAACCAGTTAAACTTATTCTGGCTTTTAAAGAATACAGTTGTTTTAACTTTCTTGAGTTGTTTTTTTTGTTTCACTAGGTATTTATTCTAAATAACTAATTAACTTAATCAAAAATAATCAATTTAAATATTTATTTTTAGATGCAGAATTACATTATAATTATTTATTGATTACTAGGTATTATTTTAATCATAGTTTTTGGATGATTCCCTCATAATCTCGCGATTTTTAACTTATATATCTATTAGCTACATCTCATGAATTTACTAGAAAAGCTGCTTGAGTGGGTAAAAAAACCTAATCGTTCAATGCCTTGGTGGATCGAAGTAACTACAGAAGTTCCTAAGTGTACCTATTTTTTTGGCCCTTTCGATAGTTATGCAGAAGCAAATCAATTACAGTCTGGATATATAGAAGATTTGAAAGAAGAAAAAGCTCAAGGTATTAAGGTAAAAATCAAGCAATGTGAACCCCAAGAATTAACAATTTTTGAAGAAGAGTAGTTGGAACTCTAAATATTTTCCGTTAGGGTTTTAACCATTTTTACGTGGTGAATATTTGCTTCTTCAAAAGTATCTCCTATCTGTTTAAAGCCTAATTTTTGATAAAGACTTTTAATATATTCTTGAGCATGAATGACTATTTTTTGATAATTTTGAGCTGTAATAATTTCTATAGCTTTTACCATTAATTGTTTACCAATTCCTTTATTTCTTACTTTAGGTAAAACAGATAACCTTTCAATTTTTGCAGTTTTATTATCTATTTTTCTAATTCTCGCTGTTCCTACTGGTCGATTTTCTAGATAAGCTAATAGATGAATTGCTGTTTCATCTAAGCCATCAAATTCTAATTCTTCGGCGACTTTTTGTTCTATTTGAAATACCTCTGTTCTGATTGCTCTAATCGGTTCGATCGCTGCTAAATATTCAACAGTTTTAATAGTTATTGTTGTCATAACTAGTATTATATTCGTAATGATTACGCGCTTTTAACAAAAAACCTTAAATTAGTAATAGGAGCGAAAAAATTGCTACTAGAAGAAATGGCTAAATTAAGTTTAGGTACGCGCTTGTTTTTTTCCCATCTACTGGTAATGATAGTCGGGTTGGGTAGCTTTGTGATTATTGCTAAATACTCCTCTCCTCGTATGTTTATCTTACGTCTGGAACAACTAGAGAAAACAGGAATATTTACAGTCCGCTCGGCTCGCACTTATTTGGTAGAAGGTTTTCATAATGCCTGGAATCACAGTACTCTATGGTCAGTCATAGTTGGTGCTACGGCTGCGGGAGGTATCAGTTATCTCGCCTCAAAACGGATTATGCGACCCCTACAACAAATTAAACAAATTACTCAAAAATTTGCTGCGGGAAATTTGACAGAGAGGATGCCAGAAAGTGAAATTCCTGAATTAAACCAGTTAGGAGTTAGTTTCAATCGTATGGCGAGTAGTTTAGAAGGGGTCGAAAAGCGTAGAAGAGATTTAATTAGCGATCTGACCCACGAATTACGAACTCCTTTAACAGTAGTCAGAGGTTATTTAGAAGAATTAGCGGATGGAAGAATAGAAGGTACACCAGAGCTATATTTACGATTAGTCAGAGAAACAAGACGATTAGAAAGACTAATTTACGATCTGCAAGAGCTTTCTCAAGCTGAAGCTGGTTATTTATCTGTAAATCTCCAAAAAGTCAATTTGCGCCCTTTGTTAGAGTCTTTGATTACCAAATTTACCGATCAACTATTAGAAGATGGCCCAGTCTTACAACTAAACTGTCCCAAAGAAATTCCTCTCGTTTTAGCAGATATCGATCGCACAGAACAAATTTTAGTGAATTTATTGGGTAATGCTATTTGCTACACTCAAAAGGGTTCGATTACCGTCAAAGTTTGGAAAGATAATCTTTATCTTTGGATTGCCATCATCGATACAGGAGTAGGCATTGCTCGGGAAGACTTACCTTATGTATTTGAACGTTTTTGGCGAGCAGATCGTTCTCGCTCTAGCCATTCTGGGGGAAGAGGCTTGGGACTCGCGATCGCCCGTAAGTTAGTAGAATTACAAAATGGTTGGATTGAAGTAGAAAGTGAGTTGGGCAAGGGTAGTACTTTTAGCTTTTGTCTCCCATTAGCCTAAAATTAGGCTCATTCTCTAGAATTTATTAAATAATTCTATTTTACTAATAGAACCGATTTAATTGGTCTTTTGACTTTGTTTCCCTCTTTATCTAATTTGCCATGAACAGTTTGTTCGCCATCGTAGTAAAGAGCAGTAGAACTTCCACCATCGAGATTCATCGCTTTAGTTACCCCAAGATTAGATAAAAAATCTGCCAACTGCGGTAAAGTCATTCCACTACCACCAGCAATCGGTTTTTGTTCTACCATAGCTAAAACTACATCCCCATTATCCTTAATACCCACTGCACTCCTAGCATTAAGGGAATTAGTACCGATCGCATTACGAATTATTTCGCCATCATTGTAAGCGACAAATCCTTCTTCTACCGCAGTATCTTGTGGTAATAAACTAGGGCCTCCTCCCAAAGCGTCTTTAAGTTCGCAGCCATTAGGAACAGGCGTATTATGTAAGGTAATATCGTAAAGAAGCTCTTGCCCGCAGAGATAACGCCGAAATTCTGCTCGATTAAGTATTTTATCTAGATAGGGAGTCAGATCGGGATTTTCAATCAATCTTTCATTAGTACGAGGATCGGCAAGCAATTTTCCGTCCTTAACTAGATAAGAAGTAGTCTTTTGATTCTTTGGATCGAAATAACCTCCATTAATAACCGCGATCGCTTCATATTTATTAGCAAAATCACTAATCGGCTGAAGCTCATCTGCTACAGCAGGGGTGACCACAAAATCGCTACCATACTCCACTGTAACTGTATGTATAATACTTTGTTCTTTTTCCGTTCTTTCGTAAAGGATACTTTTTGTTTGCTCTGATTGATAAGAACTAGAAGATAATATCAATCCACAAGCAACCAAGAGAATATCTCCCCACCCAACCCTATTGCTCATTTCTGTTTTATTAAAACTGCAAAGTATAAATTTGTCATCTCATCTTCTTAAGCTAAAATTGCTCCAAGTTGATGTCTCAGACAGAATTATTGTTTATTTTTTCTTCTGTCGTCAGAATTTTCCTATTTGTTCCTGCATCCGCAGTTAAATTAGATTTTGTTAACAATTAAAACTTAAAGCAGCCTCAATAGACCTATGGGCAAAAGTCAAAAGTTAAACGGTTAGGAAAGACAAGGGAGAAATTGATGGCAATAGAGACAAAAGAAACCTCTGTTTATCTAATCGCCATGTCGCTCAAAAAATTATTTATGCAAGAAGTCTAATAATTCATGAGTCAGCAGAGGATAAAGCATTAACAACAGACTTGTCACCGATACCCAATCAATAATAAATCTGTCTAGATCGGAATTTGCCTCTTTTCCATCCCCCGTAGTAAATCGCGAATCTCATCTGCTCGATCGTGAAACTGAGCTTGACGTTTAACTAAATAATCTCGCTCTTGAGGCAAATTAATTTTAATCTCTGCCTTTATCCTACCAGGACTAGCAGCAAGAACATATACGCGCTGAGCCAGAAAAACAGCCTCTTCTACATCGTGAGTAATCATTAGAATAGTACAGCCACCTACTAAAAACCTAAACATAACTGATCATATTTAGGGTTGGGACACGGTGATTTCCCATCTACACAATTCGATTGGCTACTGGCAAGAGAGAGGAGATTGTCCATCTCATTACTATCACTA
>JBFRWK010000132.1:0-6234 GCA_051439545.1 Xenococcaceae cyanobacterium
CTTCTTATGTGGCTGGTATAACCCAGACTTAAAACTATCAGATAGATGGTTTCTCTGTATTAATTGCGGTTCTTTCATCGAAAGAGATTGGAACGCCAGTATTAATTTAAGTAGGTGGAGTCAACACGGAACTGACGCTTGTGGACAAGTAGCTGCCGACAGCCTTGATTGAAGCAAGAATTTTTCTTTTTCTAGCTTATTAGTTAGCAAATGTTAGTAAAAAATGAACGGAGATTTCCTCGATTTATGTTAGTGAGAAACAATAAGGTAGCCATAAATCCAATAGACTTGAGACGATCGAAACTATAAATTTTTTGAATTAGTTAAATTTGTCTTTTCTTTCTTAATCCTGGCTTTTAACAAAATAGTTGAAACATACTTGTAACAAAAAACTAAACATGACTGAAGCGATCCAAACTCTATGTCCTTACTGTGGTGTTGGTTGTGGCTTAGAAGTATCTCCACCAGCCCAACCAGGCAAAGCAACTAATCGAGATAGCCAAGGTAATCCGATTTGGCAAGTTAGAGGCGATCGCGCTCATCCTTCTAGTAAAGGCAAAGTTTGTGTCAAAGGTGGTACGATTGCCGAATCTCTCGATAAAGATCGCCTTAAATACCCGATGATGCGAGACTCTCTCGATCGACCATTACGCCGTGTCAGTTGGTCAGAAGCTATGAATCGCATTGTCGATCGTATTCGTGAAGTGCAGAATAATCAGGGTGTAGACGGCATCTGTATGTATGGTTCGGGACAATTTCAGACAGAAGATTATTATGTTGCTCAAAAATTACTTAAAGGTTGTTTGGGGACAAATAATTTTGATGCAAATTCTCGTTTGTGTATGTCTTCGGCGGTGGCTGGATATACACAAAGTTTTGGTTCGGATGGCCCTCCCTGTTGTTACGACGATCTCGAATTAACTGACTGTGCTTTTTTAATCGGTACTAACACGGCAGAATGTCACCCTATTGTGTTTAATCGTTTGCGACAACACCACAAAAAAAATCGTCACGTCAAAATGATTGTGGTCGATCCCCGTCGTACCAAAACCGCAGAAGCTGCCGACTTACATTTAGCTATTACTCCAGGCACTGATATAGACTTACTGAATAGTATCGCCCATCTACTTTTGCGTTGGGGATTACTAGATACTATTTTTATCGACGAATGTACTCAAGGTTTTGCCAAATATACGCAAGTAATTCAACATTATTCACCAGAAATAGTTGCTCGTAAATGTGGAATTAGTACTGATGAATTAGAAGAAGCTGCCCGTTACTGGGGTGAATCTGAAAAAGTACTATCTCTCTGGTCGATGGGGATGAATCAATCTTCTGAAGGTACGGCAAAAGTGCGTACTCTGATTAATCTTCATTTAATGACTGGTAATATTGGTAAACCAGGGGCGGGGCCTTTTTCCCTTACAGGACAGCCCAATGCCATGGGCGGAAGAGAAGCAGGAGGATTAGCCCATATTCTACCTGGTTACCGTCTCATCAAAAATTTCCAACATCGTGCAGAAGTAGAAAGACTGTGGGGATTAAAACCAGGTAGTATTTCTCCTTTACCTGGCAAAGATGCTTGGAGCATGATTACTGGTCTAGAAACTGGTGATGTTGGTTTGTTGTGGATTGCTGCCACTAATCCTGCGGTGAGTATGCCAGATTTAGTAAGAACTAAAAAAGCTCTCTTAAAATCCCCCTTTACTATATACCAGGATGCTTATTATCCTACAGAAACTGCTGCCTATGCCCATGTAGTGTTACCCGCAGCACAATGGGGCGAAAAAACAGGGACTATGACCAATTCCGAACGAGTAGTTACTCTGTGTCCTCAGTTTCGCGATCGACTAGGAGAAGCCAAACCAGATTGGGAAATTTTTGCCGAAGTCGGTCGCCGTTTAGGATTTACCAAAGAATTTGACTTCGCTAATTCAGAAGCAGTATATGCAGAATTTGTACAACTAACTCGCGATCGAACCTGCGATGTAAGTGGACTAAGTTATCAAAAACTACAAGAAGAAGGGCCAATTCAATGGCCATATCCTTTAGAAAAGGTTGACAAATCACTCAAAGAAGAAAACTCTCCTGGTATTTTTTCCGCTTTATTTCCTAACAAAGAAGAAAAACCAGAAGCCAAACGCCTCTATACAGACGGACGATTTAATACTGCCGATGGACGAGCTAAATTTGCTGCTTTCCACAGTAAAGGATTGGCAGAACCGAGTGATGCGGAATATCCTCTAGTCCTAACTATCGGTAGACTTTACGAACATTGGCACACCATGACCCGCACGGGTAGGATTGAGAAAATTATGAAAAAGCAGCCTCAACCTTTCATCGAAATTCATCCCCGCGATGCAGCAGATTTAAACATAGAAGAAGGTAACTTAGTAGAAGTGCGATCGCGCCGTGGTTTGGCTTGTTTTCCTGCTAGAATAACTCAAGCTATAGCTCCTGGGACAGTATTTGTACCCATGCACTACGGCGAACTCTGGACAGATAAAGGAGAAGCCAATAGCCTTACTCATCCAGAATCTTGTCCTATATCTCTCCAACCAGAACTAAAAGCTTGTGCCGTAAAATTAACACCTATTCAGAACAGCTTTAAATCTGAGACAATAAAAACAGACGAACAATCGACAGAACAAAAACTTTCCCCCATCGAACCAATAGCTAAAAAATCTGTTTCTGTATGAATAATCAATCATCGACAATCGATTCTCAAAGATTTTTTCAGTTTGAAAATGATTTTGTAGCATCTTTGCGTTGTCTTCCCATGCAAGTACGTCTAAAGCTCGATACTTGTGGAGTTAAACTCAAGCTAAATCATTGGCATCAGTTTACCCAAGCAGAACGCCAAGTTTTAACCCAAATGTCTTGTAATACTCCAGAGGAAAGCAAAGTATACCGAAACTTTCTACAAAATCTACTGCAAGCAAAAACTGGTTCGATGGCAAAAGAACTCGCGATCGATCCCAATCCTCCTTGGCTGGATGATACACAAATTCCCCTTGAGGTTAGGCAAAAAGCAGCAGAATTCGCTCTTATTATTACCTTAGAACAATGGCAAAATTTAACCCCATTACAACGTTTTGCTTTAATTAAACTCAGTCGTCCGAGTCACGAAAATAAAAACTTTCTCCCCGCGATCGAAGAATTTGGGTTAAGCACATAGTTTTTAAGCCAGAAAATCATCCTGTCTTTCCTAACTTGGCGCGACAATAGCTCTTGATTCTCAAGACTTAAGACGATAGCCTAAACCTCGAATGGTTTCAATAAAATCATCGGGCGCACCAGCTATTCTCAGCTTTTGACGCAAATATTTAATATGAGCTTTAACTGCTTCCTCACTGGGAGGCTCTTCTGTTGCCCAAAGATGACTAATAATGGCTGGACGGCTTAATACTCGTTTACCACTGCGAAGGAATAATTCGAGTAAAGAAAATTCTTTGGGGGTGAGTTCTAATTCTCGACCATTATAAGTAACTTCGTGACTGCTAGGTTCTAATTTTAAATCTCCCCACACTAAGTTAGTTTCAGCAGAGACAGATCCACGTCTCATTAAGGCTCTAATTCTTGCCATTAACTCCAGTAAATCGACGGGTTTGACTACATAGTCGTCAGCACCAGCATCTAAACCAACTACTTTATCGGTATTGGCATCGCGAGCCGTCATCATCAAAATTGGGACTGTATAGCCACTGGAGCGCAAACGTTGACATAAGCCAATTCCATTTAGCTTAGGTAAGTTGACATCCAGCAAAATTGTAGAATAGTCTTCTCTGCTAGCTTGTTCCCAGCCCATTTCTCCATCATGAACTAGATCGACAGCATAACCATAATCGTTTAGGGCTTCTGCTAATACTTCGGCTAAACCGATATCGTCTTCTACTAAGAGGAGTCTCATCAAAAAAGTTTGGTTGGGCAATAAATAATAGTAAAAGGCAGAAGAATTATTAGCCTTTGCGTCACTAAACTAAGCATAGTTGACATCAGTCCCTCAAAGCAGTGATCTCAATCATTTTGAGGAGAGGGGAATTAAAACAACAAAGGTTGTTCCTTTTTCTGGGTAACTATCGCAGATAATATTTCCTCCTTGCAGATCGACACACCTTTTCACTATGGCTAATCCTAATCCCGTTCCTTCAATTCTACCAACGTTCTCACCACGATGAAATGCCTCAAATAAATGGGCTTGGTCTTGTAAGGGAATGCCAATTCCTCGATCTTGAATAGTAAATACTACCGATTCGGCTGCCAATTCTACCTCAAAGTTTACTTCTTCTCCTTGAGGAGAATATTTAACTGCGTTGGAAAGGAGGTTAATTAAAATCGAATGTAATAGTTTTTCATCTAGATAAACCCGATCATGGCGATTTCCTTTGTAAACAAAGGAAATCGCACAATTTTCTGGTCTTTCGGTGTTGATTTCTTCGATAATTTGTTGACAAAATTGCTCTAAATTTATTGTTTTTGGTTTAAGCTCTAATTTCTCTGCCTCGGCTCTGGCAAGGGTCAGTACATCTGTAAGCATTTGCGTTATTTTACGGGCAGAAGATTTGATACGGTTAATATTGCGTATTTTTTTGGCGTCAAGCCATTCTGGTTCTGAGTTTTCTAACACTTGAATGGCAAAAGTAATAATGCTTAGGGGAGTACGAAATTCATGGGAAGCCATGGAAAAGAAGCGTAGTTTTAGTTGGCTCATTTTTTTTTCTCGCTCTAAAGCTTGTTTCATTTCCTCTATTTTCAGCCGTTCGGTAATATCAGTGAGAGTTCCGATATATCCTGTTACGCTTCCATCGGCTGCCGTTTCTGCGATCGCTTGACCATAAACCCAGGTAATCTTGCCATCGGGACGAATAAACCGATATTCCGAAGTAAAAGGGATATTATTTTGGGTCGATCGATACCATTCAGTAAAAACGCGATCGCGGTCTTCAGGGTGCAAGGCGTTTACCCAACCCTGTCCAGAAGCTTCTCGATTTGTCATTCCTGCAATTTCAGACCAAGACTGATTTATATAACGGCAATTTCCTGCAACATCGGTCAGAAAAATGCCTACTGGTGCTGTTTCTGTCAGAGTAGACCATCTTTGCTTGCTTTTAGCGAGAGCTTCGACTAAATAGCTCTGATCTAGAGCGATCGTAATCTGATTGGCGATTTGTTTTAACAGGTCAATTTCCCAACTAGACCAATTTCGGACATGGGAGCATTGATGAATCACCATCATTCCCCACAGTCTTTCTTGCAATAGTAAGGGAATGACCAATTTAGACTTGACTTGAAACTGACGTAGAAACTTAATCAGACAGTCATTTATGTTGGCATTGTCAACATCGGTGATACTGTAGAGTCTACCTTGGGGATATTTGAGAAAATATTTTGAACCAAGACAATCGTCTATTAAAAATCCTGATTCGATAACGGAATCCCATCCTAGTTTGACAGTTTCTTGAATGACAGATAAGGCTTTTGAGTTATCTAGGCGCAAAATTAAAACCCGATCCGCATCAAGTAGTTTTTGTATTTCACTAACTGTAGTTGACAAAATTTCTTCTAACTGTAAAGACTGGCGAATTTTGAGAGAGATATCAGCAAATAACTGCGTTCTCAACATTTGAGCCTTTAATTGCTCTTCTATCCGCTTACGTTCTGTTATATCTCTTTGTACAGATATCCAGTGAGTATACCAACCTGTTTCATCAGCTACTGGAGTAAGGCTAATATCTACCCAAAACTCAGAACCATCTTTACGATAGTTGATTAACTCAACTCGAACCGATTGCCAGTTTTTTAGAGCATAGCGAACCTTATCTAGTTCTGAGCGTTGTGTTTTATCTCCCTGGAGAATACGGGGAGTTTTATCTCGCACTTCCTCAAGAGTATAACCAGTCATGCGACAGAAAGCATTATTGACGTAAATAATTCGTGGCCCTGGTTTATTAATAAGTTCGGCTTCGGCAATCACAACTGCGTCATTGGTGTTGACTACAACTGATTCGAGTATTCGCAATCTTTCTTCCCTTTGTTTATGGGTTGTAATATCAGTATGAGAACCAACCATCCGCACTGGATTACCTACTTCATCCCAGAGGGGTTACAAAAAAATATGACAAAGATGGACAGTCTTGGACAAAATCCTCCCCATTTCGGCTCATTTTTCAGTACAAAAATACTAAAAAATGAGGATTTTGTCCTCACAAGGACGAAAAAATAAGACTCCCAAAT
>JBFRWK010000133.1:0-6490 GCA_051439545.1 Xenococcaceae cyanobacterium
GTTCGTTAGATTTCCCCTGGATTTCTGGTGATTTTTGATTTTTGACTAGATGAAAATGATGACGATTTTTTGAATTAACTAGGTTGCTAATGACAGGTGATGATGTTGCCGTATTTTGATGATTCATGTTAATTTGAATAGGTTATTTGAAATTTTAAATACTCCGAAATAAATTAAGATGCTTCGGAGTATTTTTTTTATTTTTCCACTAAAATGTCTTATTTCGTTTGACTCTTTTAAAAAGAAAGATGCTTTTTCTAGCTGAGAAATCTTTGGCTTTGATTTAAATAAATTGACTAATTATTTTTCAGATATACTATTATCTTAAATGAGATTAATTTGAAAATAAATTAAATTCAAAAAACTTTAATTTTTCGAGAAGTTTAATATTATTAAATCTTTTGAAAAAAATCGGTTAAAAAATATTAAATAAGGCTAATAATCTTCATTTAATTATTCAGCCTTTTATTTACTTTAATCTCATAAAATGCTGGTTGAAAGTTTTCCCAATTCCTCAACTATCACGCTTGATTTCCTCGACATAATAAGAAGAGTTAAATAGCCACCCCAAGGTATGTTAAGTTTTGTAAAAATTGTTTTTTAGATAAATGCCCTCTTTGTTGTGGGCATTATTGAAGTCGAATTAACAGGGTAGACATTACCTAAGAGAAGGGATATCTAGTTTTTGGCATAGGCGATAAATGCCAAATTAATTGTGGGTAAACAATCAAAAAAATCAGAGAAAAAGTAGTTGTTTTTTTTGAAAGCATTGACATAAATTCATTAGTAATTTAATTCTTGTTTTTTCAGCATATATCTAGCGCGAAGATAGTTGAGGTCTATCCGTGAACTATCGTAATTCTTCGCTATCGCTTGATTATTAACAATTACATAGAAAGGGGGTCACTTTCCCCACCGTTAAACGCTCTGCGTTTAACGGTGGCTTGAATAATCGCGCGGGTACACCCTGCATGAAAACTGTATCTCTTGCCTACGCACAAAAATTATGACTTTAACCAATCAATACGACAAAATTGTTTTTAACTTCGACGGCAATAATAACGACGTAGACGATATCGGTGCTATGCCCATGGCTGGTTTGTTAGCTAGCAGTGCTGGGATCGAAAACAAAACAACCTTTTTCTACGACAACAATTTGTCCGAAACAAATGAAGACTTTAAAGTCGATAAAATGCGCTCTTCTGCTGCTATGGTCGAAAAATTAGGTATAGATACTGTCGATTATCAGCAAAATATTGATGCTGCTACGGATAAGCTAATTAATATCTTTAATTCGGGTCAAAAAGTCTTGGTTATCGAAGGTGGCCCGATGGAGGCAACCTATCGCGCTTTAGACGAAACTTCAGACAACAATTTAAGCAATATTACTCTATTGTCTCATTCTACTTGGAATGAAGAGCGTGATGTCATTACTAAATCTGGAGTCACCGAAGCTAGAACTTGGGATGATATCAAAGAAAATTTCCCTGAAATCAACACCATTCATATCGCCGATCAAAATGGAGATGATAATTCGGGAGATAAAGGATTCTATAGCAAAGATTGGAATTGGTTGGATTCAAAAGACGATTCTGTTTACAAAGATGCTAGAGAAAGGATGGAAGATTCTGGGAAAAAGAACGATCTATCCGATGCGGGTATGCTTTTTTACGCAATAACAGGAGATGAATATGGAGATCCGTGGGACGCGAAATCTTTTCTTGAAACCAATCCGCCTCCTGAAGAGGGTGATTCTACATCTCCTACAAGCGAACCCACCCCAACCAATAATAATAACGACTACGAAATTAAAGTCGAATACTCAGTAGAAACTACCTGGGATAACAATATTTCCGCTTCTATCGACTTTACCAATCAAGGAGATAGCTTTCAAGGTTGGACGATGGAATTTGAAGCCGATTACGAAATTACCAAAATTGATAATGCAGAAATTCTTTCCCATCAAGGCGACAAATATGTAATTGGCGATGTCTCCTCGAACGATAATGTTTATGGGGGAGAAATAACTACTTTTAGTTTTGAAGCTGAAGGCAATTCAGCAGAAGCAAAAGATTGGGAGTTTAACGGTGAAGAACTGGACTCAAAGCAGGTAGAAACTTCTATTTCCAATGATTCCAATTCTTCTTCTCCAACAAGTCCAACAAATAATAATTCCTGGAAAATAGAAGCAGAAGATATGCAGCTAGATAGCTATAAGGTCGAAAGTAATGATTTTGCTAGTGGTAATAATATTATTAGCTTGTTTAAAAGCGGTAACGACACTGGGACAGCTAGTTTTGAGTTTCAAGGTGGCACTGGTCAATACGATATTATTATCGATGCCTTCGACGAAAATGATGGAGAAGGTGAAATTAAGCTCGCTCAAAACGATCGAGCTATTGGTGATTTCGACTTAAATCGCGATTTGGGTAGTAATGTTGCCGATAGTACAACAGACGTATCTTTAGAAATAAAAGATGTATTTGTTTCTGCGGGAGATAATTTTAGTTTAACGGGAATTGCTGACGGAAGTAACGATATAGACTTTGAATGGGCGAGGATTGATGTGGTCGAATTTGTTCCCGTTGCGGGAAAGTAAATAACCCCTCCCTGCTAACGCTGCGGAAGGGACTCCCGTGAAAAATGTTGAGAATACTTAATTTTTTTTGAGAGATGAACAAACAAGGACTTTTTGTAATATTTGAATTCTTTTCTTTTGAGTTAGAAAAAGTGACTTTACTTTTTGGCAAGCTCAAAAAAAAATTACTCAGATTTAAAAATAGTCAACCAGAAATCCAAAAAAATAAAACTTTTCAAAAACTAAGACAAGAGTTATCTAAAAAAGGACAAGTCCTCAAGGAACTTTATTTTAGCTTTCAGACTCTCAAGAAGTTTCTGATTTCCCAACAGGATCTACATGCTCAAACTAATAATTTAGAAAAAATGTTCCAGAAATATGGATGGCAAAAAGAGCGGGAAATAAAGAGTTATTTTCAGGCAATAACTAGGAGTTTATTGGAAATAGATAAAAAGCTCGACCTATTATATGATAGTTTTTGTTTACTACCAAAGTTTTCTTCTACTGTCGAGCGAAATCTTTCTTCTCAGTTTATTAGATTTGTTCCTGTAAGGGTAACTTCTCATTAATAAGTAATAAGTAATAAGTAATGAGTTTCTTGTTCGGAAGTAACTCGTCTTAATTAAAGGCTAACCGCTCGACCCAACTCACTACTCACTACTCAAAACCTGCCAAATCGCTCGCCTACTAGTATCTAAAAATTAAGATGATAAAATCAGTAAAAATCTCTGCCTTTCTACTCATAGCTTCTTTATTGAATTGGAGTCCTCTCCCAGTTAGAGCCGAATCTACAAATTTCTGTAAAATTCCCCAGAGCGATCGCTCTTTGGTTTCTCAACCCGTTGTTAATTTAGAGTCAGAAATTTCTAAAGCAATGCGCTCGCTCGATTTAGAGGGAGAAATCGAAAAAATAATTTGGGCAAAAGGAACTCAATCTTATGAGATGAAACCAGATGGTTCTATGGTTAGCTTTGGCCCATCCGCCGATCTCTTGTCTGTAGAATCAAAGGACAATAAAATAGTTCCTGTTGCCGAGAAAGTTGGTAGTCATTATAAAGTCGGCAATCTTCCCGCTTGGGAATTCCCTTCATTGAGATTAATTGCTCAAGAAGTAGCTAAGCTTGAGGGGGCGGGAAATAATGACGTTCCTTGGTTGGCGATAAAAACCGATCGAGAAGGCTATTATGTATTACGACTGGAGACTAGAGGAGGACTTCCCCCAGAAGAAGAATGCCAGTTCTCAGGAATCGTGGGAATTCCCTATGAAACTATTTACGTGGTTATTAAAGATAATTCGAGCGCCAAAAAATCAAATTTCTTTAATAAATAGAGCGAAAAAAGCAAGCGAACCTCCCAAACTGTTTGTCACTTGAAGCTTATGCTTCCATTTGCGACAGCTTATGGTTCAAGTGACACTGTTTTGCTCTTGAGCCACTCTACCCTTTAGAAAAGGGTAGATTCAGGCTGAGAGTTGCAACTAGCTTTTAGCCCACGCTGGCTTATCTGGCTAACTGTTCTCAGCTAATGGTCAAATTGCTCTGAGGATGAATGACACAGCCTACTTTCGGACTCGCCTACTTGTTCGCAATTTATTTGATAAGTTTGCCATGCTGACCTTAAGATCGGCTCCGACCTTGTCCACTCTTGTCTCGCGATGTGCAATAGCAAACATTCATCGTCATTAACGTATCTCGCTAGATAAGCACTGAACAAATCACGGTGCATTTCAAAACCACTATTATCCTTATGTACTCTTTGAGACAGAGATTTTGGGATGCGCTCTCCATTCAGATGAGTTTGAGATAAAGCAGTTTTTCTAGTCGAGAATGTTTGGAAACTTCCGCCAGCACTTTCAGCCTTGCGAGAAAGTTCCGATTGGACAAACCCAGGAGACTTAGCTCCGATAGCCTTGCCATATCTTTTTTGCCATCCTTTTACGGCAACATTTTCGGTTTTAATCTGATTTCCATGACGGAGGATTTCATTGACAACTTTTCTGTTTTGAGACGAGCGCATCGCAGTTTTTTTCCGTTCTAACTCTCGTTTTTTCACTGCCGTTTTCAGATAAGTTTGAGAGTTGTTCCATTGGCGTTTACCCTTAATTGGCTTACCTTTTTTGATTACTATTTTGCGCCCTTTCTTGGCTTTAAAGTGGGGATGGTAATTATCTAAATTATTAGTTCGTCGAGAACGCTCCATTTTGCGCTGTAAGCGTTTAATTTCTGTTTGATAGCTAGGAACATTTTCCGCAAAAGGCAATAACCCAGCTTGATTATCTCCGACAAAAGCTATGTTAGAAATATTTAAATCTAATCCAACTATTCCGTTAGAAACATAATTTTGAGGTTTTGGTAATGGTAATCCTTCATTAATTAGTTGTATGTACCAGCGACGTTTACCTTTTAGTTCATCCATAGATACTCTGGTAATATTGTTGTTGCTCACGTTTTGTAGCCCTCAAGCGCACTAATAATTCGATAAACTGAACCGCGCATGGTGTAGACAACAAAGAGAACTATTCCATTTGTTTCTCCCAGAGCAATAAATCGGCTCTCCCCACGGACATCTCACGGGGGCGAATTCGATTCGCCCCACGTGTCCTCATAATCATAGCGATTATCTTCCTTTTCTAAAATAGGACTGCTAAAAATACTAGCAGCCCGAACAAAATCAATACCGTGTTTGCTCAAATTAGACTGACGTTTGTTTTCGTCCCATTCAAACTCCATAATCACTCCGACTAATCAGTTAACCCAGATAGCATTTCCGACAATTCCACCTGATCCCTAGCCCGATTGTCATCATAAATCATCAATGTATCTATCTGACGGTGGCGGGACAACTTCTGCACCTTCCGCACATTTCCATCAGTAGCATCTAGAGCAGCCGTAATCGAACTATGCCTAACCCGATGGGGACTCATCCGCTTGGTTATTCCCGCTTGCTTACAATAGCGACGCACCAACTTATAAATCCCATCCCCAGTTATCCGATGTCCCTTGTGTTTAAAATCTAGAGCCACAAACAACGGTGCTTTCTTCTTTTTATGTTTATAGGCTTTAGTCCAATCCAGCAGAGCTAAGGTAGTCGAACTACTCAAGCCGATAATCTCCGTCTGCGTCCCCTTCCCCTTACCCAGTATGGTTAATTCCCTAGCCAGAGGTTCAAAATCCCCGTAATTCAATAAACTCACCTCATTGCGTCTCAGGGCATTGTCCCAAAGCAGCTTCAACAGAGCATAGTCCCGAATCCCAGATAACTTAGTGAGATCGCAAATATCTAGAACCTTACGATACTCCTCTGGACTAATCCCGCTAGTATCCCTGTATTGCTGTACCCGTTCCCCCTTCACATCCTCCAGGGTAAACTGACAGATTCCCAACTTACGACCCATACTACAGAGAGTTTTAATCGAAGCCAAACGGCGATTGACGGTAGATTCAGCCAACCCCTTCTCAAACAACTTAGCTTTATAATTCAGCACCACTCCTACAGCAGCCGAGCGTTCCAAATGGAGAAATTCCAACACAGCATCTTTAGTAGCAACATTGCCCGTAGTTACGCGAAAAAAGTCATTCAGGTCTTTAGCATAAGCTTTTCTGGTACTGGGATTGCGTTTGTCGAGGAGGAATTGAGCTAGCACGTCAGGTTCGGGATTTGTAAAATGTCTTTCAATTTTGGCATTGAAAGAGTTTTCTAACTGTGATGGCTTCAATGGTTTTTCTCGGGAATTTGGGGGTTAACTCGTTCCATTCTAATCGGTATTGGAAAGCTCTATTTCCGAGAGCAGAGTTGGTAATAACTTTACTGTACAATGATTTCAAGCCGAAGCTCACTTTTTGAGAAAAAAAAGGATATTTTAGGATTTATGGCACTTGTCTAACCGCCGAAAACGCTCAAAAAAAACAGGCG
>JBFRWK010000134.1:0-6230 GCA_051439545.1 Xenococcaceae cyanobacterium
GTATTTGCAGCAACTCAAACAAAAACGCCAATGGAAAGCTTACTATAACGCTCTTAAAAGCTTTGATACCGTACCCTATGCTTATGCCATTACTACCCATAAAAGCCAGGGTAGCAGTATTGATTATACTATGTTAGACACCTTAGACATGAAAGGGGCTCTTCCGTAATTCCCGTGGTAGATACCAGATATAGTGTGGTTGTCAAGAAGAGGAATACTTTGGGATGATAAAGATATCAGATTAACCGTGGTGGCCATGATGGATAACTCGATTCAAATCCCTCTCGATTTGCCTGATGTTCGAGTCTTAGAAGTAAAGAAAACGGAAGAAGGAGATTGGCTCATTCGCGTTGAGAGTACTCTGAAGGGGACAAAATGTCGAAAGTGTGGTCGGTCAATCACTCACTTCCATGGCTATGACCATGCCATCAGGCTAAGACATTTACCAATATTTGAACAACCAGTCTACGTGGAATTTAGACCGAAACGCTATCAATGTCCTGATTGCCAAGGTAAGCCAACCACAACACAAAGACTGAGCTGGCACAAGCTACGTAGCCCCAATACTAAACCCTACGAACGATGGTTGCTAAAGTTTCTGGTCAATTCGACGATAGTCGATGTAGCCAAAAAACTCGATACTAGTGAAGAGAGAATTACGGGAGTACTAGAGCGTCGGATTGCAACTGAAGTAAACTGGTCGAAATTGCAACGGATTGAAATACTGGGAATCGATGAGATTGCGCTGAAAAAAGGGCATCGAGATTATGTGGTTCTAGTGACAACACCCGTGATGAACAAAGCTCAAGGAGTGGAAATATTAGCCGTCCTGCCCAACCGCAAGAAAGAGACTGTGGTCAAATTCTTCGCCTCCATTCCCCTCAAGCTGCGTAAGACTATTGAGCGGGTCTGTACGGATATGTACCTGGGATTTGTGAATGCAGCACGAGAACAACTGCCACGAGCTCACATTATTATCGATCGCTTTCATGTAGCGCAAGCTTATCGTAATTGTGCCGACAAAGTGCGTAAACAGGAGCTCAAGCTGCTTAAAGAACAGCTATCCGAGAAAGAGTATGAACAAATTAAAGGTGCGATGTGGCCCTTTCGCAAATCCCTTGAGTTCCTCAAGGATGAAGAATGGGACTTGCTCCAACGTCTCTTCACTTACTCCCCTAAAATGAAAGAAGCATACATCTTGCGAGAGGAATTGACAGAGATATTTGAACGCAAATATACCAGAGCGACAGCCAAGCGTGCTATTCGTGCTTGGTGTAAACGAGTACGTCAGAGCCAAATCTCTCAGTTCGAGAGCTTTCTGGGGACAATTGAAACCTGGCTTGAACCAATTACCAACTATTTTCTGGAGCGATTAACCAGTGGCTTCGTTGAAGGATTTAACAACCGAGTCAAGGTCTTAAAGCGACGTTGCTATGGCCTTTTTGATGTAGATCATCTATTTCAACGACTCACACTCGACATTCATGGCTATGAAAGATTTAGTCTGACCTGACCACCCACCATATCTAGCGTCTACCACGGTAATTACGGAAGAGCCCCCAAAATACAGCTAACGAAACTTTAGTAACAGGAGAGCAATTAGATTCTTTTCCTGGGTTTTCTTTTTCGCCCCCTGCTGACGGTTACGTTACTGTTACTCAGACTCAAACAGTAAGGATTCCCTTAGATACTGCTACTGTTCTCGGTACTAACGCATAAGGAGGTGCTGAACTATGGCAAGACGTAGAGGCGAACAGATAGAAGTTTATGTCACTATAGGTAGTTTGAAATATGGGTTTAGAACTACTAAATCCGTACATGATTCTTATAAACCAGAATTAGGTCAAACTACCTATGCTGGATCGGTAGGTGTATTTTTTGGAGCTAATGCGCCAAAGCCACCTAGAGCGACTAAAGAATTTGCTAGTGGAACTATTGGTTCTTATTGCTCGACTAATAAAGTTTCTAGCTTAAAAAGGAATGGTTGGACGGTTGCTAATCGAACTAGAATTCGAGGTATTAGAACCGCAGGTAAGACTAAAACCGTATATGTAGATATGCCTGGGGGCTGGAAGTATGCTTGGAATATCACAAGCCCTGAAGCAAATTTATCTAGTGAATTAGGCTTTGTTTTAGCTACTGGTAACGATGCACGGGATCTGATTTGGGGTGTAAATTACCCTAAACCCCCTAGAGCTTCTAAATCTGAAGAAAGCGGGAGAGTTAGTACTTTCATCAAACCTCAAAATTCTGTAATTGAATCGGCTATTAATGGAGGTTGGAGCGTAAGCGGGGTAGATTACGATCTCTTACCCGATGCTTAATGAGTAAATTAATTCTACCTGGCGATCCGTTATTCGATCTAACGTTGCTTACTCCTAGACCTGACTGGAGAGAAAAAGCAAGTATAGACGGCAACCAATACGCTTTTGCTGTAGATCCAGATAACGGGTTAGCCAGACCCGTAACTAGTCAAGAATTAGAAGAATATTTGTATGGGGGGGAGTATGACGAGCGTTTATCTCAAATAGATAATGACTTGGAAGAACATTACTAGTATCCAGACTACTAAAAATTGGTTGTATTCAGAACCATTTATAGGAGACTCTATCAGAATAAGACATTCGCTAACAAATGAATCCACTCCCTGGGGTTTTTATGGATTGATAGCTCAAGTTTTTGGATATCCTAACGCGATCGAGTTATTTGATATTCGTAAGATATACCCAAAAACTAATTACCATAACATCTACTTAATCCCTAACCCGTTTCCCAATCGACAAAGAAGAATTGCTATTAGAGGGCAACAAAAATATAAAACTCCTATAACTTGGATTACTACTATTGATTATTGGAGCGAGCCAATTACTTTATTTGACAATGATTCAAGTGGTATTGAAGCTATAGAAAAAAATTTAACCGCTCAAATTAAAACTATTAATAGAACTATCGACGAAGTTACAAGCTTACCTGAGGTAAGTGATTTAAATTTAGAGCAAGAAAATACGAGTATTGCTGAATTACCAATGGGATATTATTTTTAATGTTAAATATTAATCCTACTTCCTTTGTAGCCAATAATAGCTCTTTAAGAGCTTTTGACATCAATGGCTTATTGCATCCAGTTCAACCTATAGAGCAAGTTATTTTATTAACTTTAAGTAATTTGGAAGCAAATAAATATCACAAATTTTATCTCGATGACAAGTTAAATTGTGCTTTAAATTTAATTTATTACTGGATTGAAGTACCTACTGATGACGCAATAGAACGACTTCAGATTACTGCACGACCAGATTTAAAATTATATATATTTGAAAGCGCAAAAGTAAGCAGGGTTAAGGCTTTTAGCGAGTTTTCAGGTTCGACAAATTTATTGCTAGAAAATCATAAAGAGTACGAGTTTTATACTAATCTTCAGGTCGATCATTTAAACTTTGTCTGTCAACCAGTTCATCTTTTAGAAAAAATAGAATTATCTACTACTCTTGTTTCACGCGAGACAAATGTGAGGGTTAGTTCATAATGCACGTTTATCCTCATGTTTTTATTGGTAACACGACAAGGAAAAGAATTAACAATAATCAAAATGACAATAAACAATTAGAGGTATCAATTACCAACTTAAGTCAAGAAATTATAGAACTAAAATTAGCAGTTGAAAAGCTAACCGATGTATATAATTTTGTTCCTGTCGATACTCCTACTACTCCACCTACTAAACCTGTAGAGCCAACAGAGCCGACAGATGAAACACCCCCTACAGAAGAAGAACCACCATTCGACAATAACGAACCCATTACAACAATTGAAGTTACAGAAGAATTTTTAACGGCAATCAACCATCACTTATGGCTATTGAATTAAACCCTATATCGATTACAAAAGATTCTCAGGCTATTAAAGCTTTTGATTTTAATCAAACTATAGTAGCACCTAGTCCCATTCCCCAATTAATTCAGGTTAATTTTCCCGAGTTAAATTCTAATCAAGTAGGCAAGTTTAAATTGTCTGACAAAATAAACTTCGATTTACTTGTCAAGAGTTTTGACATAGACATTAAACATGACGATGCTGAATCTATTACAGACTCTCAATACCATGCGGGAAATACACCTATCATTTTCTTTTTAGTCGATTCAACTACTAATAGACTTATTCGTAAAATAACAGCACAGATAAGCGGTTACCCAGTAGAGCCTTTTTATTTTGTCTATCATCGCAACTTAGATATACACGTTAAAAGTTCAGCGGGGTTTCATAAACTAAGTTTTTACTGCGAGCCAATTTATATTAGTAACTTTATTGAAGCTACTACGATTACTTAGATGGATAATTTACGCCAATACAGATTAAGAACTATTAATGCGATCGCACGGAAAATAAAAACGATAGTCAGCACAGATCGAACACCTTGGGATTACAAGTTAGATGATCTAGCTAGAGAGATATTAAATTTACCAGCTAGACCTAAAGATGATTTACCCTATGTTGGTTGGTTGGGAGAAATTAAAGATACTATTACCCCTACACGTACCTCTGGGAAGGGTATCGATTTAATTAAACGGTGGGAAGGATATAGAAGTATTGCTTATTTATGTCCTGCTAACGTTTGGACTATCGGTTACGGTCATACGGCTACTGTTAAACCTGGTATGTGTATCAATCAAGTAGAAGCTGAGGAGCTATTAAAAAGCGATTTAAGACGTTTTGAGAATGCTATAAGTAATTTGGTTCGAGTTCCTCTAACACAAGCTCAATTTGACGCTTTAGTGAGTTTTACGTTTAATGTGGGAGTATACGCTTTTAAGAAAAGTACTTTACTCAGGTTAGTTAACCAAGGTGACTTTTTAGGTGCTGCCAAGCAATTCGGTAGATGGGTAAATGCTAATGGTAAAAAATTACCAGGTTTGGTTAAGCGTAGAGAAGAAGAAAAGAAGTTATTTCTTAGTTAGCCTGTCTGTATTTTAAAAATGTATAATATACATTTTTAAAATGCGAAGAGTACACACCAATGTAGACTTAATAGTGTAGACTTCAAACCCTTATTCTATAAGAAAAGAGTCTGAGGTGTTTTCCTCGCGGGGGCTGATTTGAGTAACTAATTTTTATGGGACTTGACACTCATCCTCATTTTTTCGCAAGCGTTGAGCTCCAGTAACAGTAGGATCGTATGCAACAAGGACAACCTCTCCTTTATCATTAAATACCCATCCTTGAGCGGGAATAATTGGCTCAGGCTCAGAAGAGGAAGACTCTGGATTCTCTTGTACTTCACTACTTTTGGATTCTTGTGTTTCTATCGGGGCTGGTTCGACTAAACCCACCTGAGTCGCTTCACTACTGAGGTCTTCGCTGAGACTGGGAGGTAAGCCCCCTCGTCCAGTTATGACAAATTCACTTTCTGAGCCTTGTTTACAGGGATTCTGGGCAACCAGGGCGTTGGGATCTACGACAGTTTCTGGTAATTCAACTAAGCCTTGGTTGGGGTCAACATCAGGCTGATTGATTTCTACTACTCCAGCTAGACCAAACTCAGAACTGGCATCGATATCATTTGTCTGATTTCCTTGAATTGCGCTCCGCTCCTCAATGGCAAAAATGCCTTGAGCAGTGATATTAATCTGACCACCACTCCCTTCAAAAGCTTTAGCAATGATATCGCTACCGTTAGAACCCGTTGGAGGAAAGACAATGAGCAATGGGGTATCAATATCGATATTACCCCCATCGGCTGAACCATGAGCTGTCGCAGAGATCTTGCTTTCATTCTCTATTCTGAACAAGTCCGATATTTTGAGGGTAATATTCGCTCCTTCTTCTCCCCCACTCTGTGACGTTTCGGCAGTTATAGTGCCTTGGTTTAGAAACAGGGAATTAGCATTTATATCAATATTCCCTGCTTGCCCTGTTGCTATGGGCTGCTCGAACAAGTCAACTCCAGCAGACTCTGCTGATATGATTGCCCCATCCCGAACAATCAATTTTGGAGTGTTAATCGTTATGTTTCCTGCTGCTCCAAATGTTCTTGTTCTGGAAAATAATCCAGTTAATGATTCGGGTTTCCCATCTAGCTCGACAGACTCAGAAGCATTTAAAATTAAATTGGGTGCGGCTCTTTTGAAGTAACAAAGTTAAATGGCTAACAATCTTTCAGGGTCTTGAAACTTGTTGACATGATTGCGCTGGAATTCCTGCATCTTATGAAATTGCCAATATTCGTCGAAATC
>JBFRWK010000135.1:0-15558 GCA_051439545.1 Xenococcaceae cyanobacterium
TCCCATCTTCTCAATGTCTCTACCGATACTCCTACTTGTTCCGCAAATTCATGGGGTCGCATACTTATACATTATTTATAGCTTTGTATAAGTATGTATAATAAATTGACCACTAGAAGTCAACAGACCAAATAGAAAACAAAAGATTTACACCTTTGGCGATCGACATCAACCATGCTTTAGCTGTAGAAGAATTACCATTACATCATCAAGACCCTTTCGATCGCATTTTAATTGCTCAAGCTATGTACGAACAGTTAACAATTGTTACCCGCGATCGCAAGTTTAATATTTATAATGTTGCTATTCTTTCAGCTTGATATAACGGGCTAAGGCAAGTAAAGGAAAATATTGTTGATAAAAATGATATTTCAGATAAAAATGACTGGGAAAACCCGTACCCGTAAATTCTGATTCATTCCAACTACCATCGCTATTTTGAGTAGAGATTAGATAATCGATCCCTAGATCGATCGCTTTTTCGGCATTAAAACCAGTAGCCGAAGTTGCAGCAAGTAAACCAATTAATGCCCAAGCCGTTTGGGATGCGGTACAGTTTCCTTTTCCTTTTAAAGACGGATCGTCATAGCTACGACAGGTTTCTCCCCAACCACCACTAGCATTTTGACTTTGTACTAACCAAGCTGCACCTCGATCGAGCTGATTTTTACAGGCTTCGGGGGCAATTAACGCTAAAGCAGAAAGAGCCGAACTCGTACCATAAATATAATTTACACCCCAACGACCAAACCAACTACCATCAGTTTCTTGTTCTTGGAGTAGATAGGTAATTGCTTGTTGGACTTTACTTGCTTCCATCGAAAGATTGCATTGACCTAGCATTTCCAGTACCCTGGCGGTAACATCGGCGGTACTGGGATCGATCATGGCTTTGAGATCGCCATAAGGCACTAAATTCAGTAAATCTAGATCGTTATCAACATCAAAAGCAGCCCAGCCTCCAGTTGTACATTGCATGGTTGCTATCCATTCCAAACAACGAGCGATCGCGCTTTGTTTGTTTGCCTCATTAGGTATTTTTACCCCGTGTAATGCCATTACGACTACAGCAGAGTCATCGACATCGGGATAAAAACGATTATCGAATTCAAAAGCCCAACCACCAGGCGTTCCCTGTTTATTTTTAACCTTCCAATCGCCATAATCAAGAATTTGTTTACTGAGTAACCATTGACTAGCTTTAACCAAAGCGGGATGTTCTGGATTTATTCCAGATTCAACTAAACTGCGTAATACCCAAGCAGTGTCCCATACGGGGGAAATACAAGGTTGAATCCGATAAGCATCTTCTGTTTCAATGGCAAAATTATCTATTGCCGATAATCCTTTTTGAATAACAGGATCGGCAACATCATAATTAAGAGTGCGTAATGCCAAAAGAGAATTGAGCATTGCGGGAATAATTCCGCCCCAATCTCCTGTAGCCTCTTGTCTAGTTAAGATCCATTCCTCAGCAGCCTTTAAACCTTCTGCTTGAAAAGGAACAATTTGAGAATTTTCTGCCCATTTAAAAGCATTATCTAGCCAAATAAAAACATCCGTCCAATCATTTTGGTTGGGTAGTTCGTAGCGGACATTGTTAATACCTTCAGTGTAGAGTTCATCTAAATTAATCGTAGGATTGGTCACAAAAATCGGTTTTTTGTCACAGACGATTATCAGAGGCACGGTACTACTTCTCGCCCAACTAGACATTTCATAAATATTAAAAGGAGATTCTTCTGGCAACAGCATAATCCAGGGAGGAATTGAAGGTATTCCTATCCAGTCGTAACAACCAATTAATGCCAAGTGCAGTTTAGTAAAAATACGAGTTTGACTAATACCACCTTGTTTGAGAATAAATTTTTTGGCTCTGCGTAAAGCAAAATCACTCTTCGGCACACCTAATAAACGCAAAGCCATATAAGCTTCTACGGAGGTACTTAAATCACCACCATCACCATAAAATAATTCCCACCCACCATGTTCTCTTTGCTGCGATCGCAAATAGGATTCTATCTTATGTAAAGGTCTAGTTTTATCTGTACCCCAAATTTTATGTAGTAGCACGACTTCGGCAGTAATAGTCACATTCGATTCTAATTCTGCCCACCAATAACCCTGAGGATACTGAAGCGAAAAAAGATACTCTTGAGAAGAGGCGATCGCCCTTTCTACTTTTTTTTCTACTAATTGCTCCTGAATTTGCATATATTTTTGCCTTACCCCAAACCACTATTTTTAAGTGCAAATTCATTCTAGACAGCAATAGGTTACTTTATGAAAAAGTCATATTTTTGATACAAAATAGTGTCTTTTTTACGTAAAAATAACTAAGTTAATAGTATTATTTTTGATTAGATATCTTAAAGATTTATACTTAGATCCGCTCGCCTTTACTCTGTTGTAAATCAACTGAGCTTGCAGTAACCGCTTGGGGGCTGTCAAAGTATTAAAAAATACTCGGGAATCGATTATGTTGTTACTAACATTTGCTATCTTATCTTTAGTTATTTGGTTATTTTTATTATTATTTTGGGGAGGGTTTTGGCGGTCAGATCGAAAACTCGAATCACCAATAACTCCACTAAAAACTTATCCTTCCATTTGTGCGATCGTTCCTGCCAGAAATGAAGCAGATGTTCTGCCTGTTAGTTTGCGATCGCTCTTAACTCAAGACTATCCTGGTGTTTTTTCGGTTATTTTAGTAGACGATCGCAGTACAGATGGGACTAGTACTGTAGCTCAAAATACTGCCCAACAAGTATCACAAACAAGTAGGCTAAAAATTATTTCTGGTCAACCATTACCTCCTGGTTGGACGGGAAAACTTTGGGCAATACAACAAGGAGTAGAATTTACTCAAACTCAAGCAGCCATACCAGATTATTTTTGGTTTACCGATGCCGATATTCAACATAGTGTCAATAACTTATCTCAGTTAGTCGCTCAAGCACAACAACAGCAATGCGATCTAGTTTCTTTAATGGTCTTACTTCGTTGTCATAGTTTTTGGGAAAAGTTGTTAATCCCTGCCTTTGTCTTTTTCTTTCAAAAACTCTATCCTTTTCCCTGGGTAAATAACCCCAATTCAACCTTTGCAGCAGCAGCAGGAGGCTGTATTTTATTACGCAGTCAAGCTTTAATCGATATAGGCGGAATTCCTTCGATTAAAGATGCCCTCATTGATGACTGTACTTTGGCTAAGAAAATTAAAACTAATGGATCTGGCTCGATCTGGCTTAGCTTAACCGATTCTGTTATTAGTCTACGGGTTTATGATTCTCTTGACTCAATTTGGAATGTGGTAGCGAGAACAGCTTTTACTCAACTACATTATTCGCCTTGGTTATTATTAGGAACATTACTCGGTATGAGCTTAGTTTATCTAGTTCCCCCTCTTGGCTTGGTTGTGGGTATACTAACCGCTAATAATTTACTTATTTTAATTAGTTTAATAACCTGGTCACTCATGAGTTGGGCTTATTTACCAACAATTAAACTGTATCGCCTTTCTTGGCTGTGGATTTTTACTCTACCCGCGATCGCTTTACTTTATAATATGATGACATTAGATTCTGCCTTGAAACATTATCGCGGACAGGGTGGTGCATGGAAAGGTAGAGTTTATCCGTAATTTTAAAATAATCTAAAATAGATTACTGATTATGTGATTAGCGATCTCAATCATCAACCATTTGTAGTAACCTTGAGACTTTTTCCCCTACTATTCCTTATCTCTTTAATCGAATATCCCCCTCAACTGGCAAACAGAAACAACACCATAAATATGTTTCAGTTTGAACGAGTAATTTCTCATTTTGATGGAAACAACAACGATAAAGATGATATTGCTGCTTTGCCGATCGCTGCTGCTTTAATTAATGCAGTAGGTTTAGAAAAACAATCTACTTTTTTTTATAACAATAATATTGGAGAACCCAACGATCCCTCACAAGTGGAGGCAATGAGAGAAAGTGCAGCATTTGCCGAAAAATTAGGTATAGATACTTACGATTACCAAGCAAGCACCCGTAAGACAACCGATAAGCTAGTCAAAATTTTAAACTCAGGCAAAAAAGTACTAGCGATTGAAGGTGGTCCTATGGAAACAATCTATCGGGGTTTAGAGAAAACTAGTCCTCGAAATCGCCGTAATATAACCTTAATCTCTCATTCCACTTGGAACGAAACTAGAGATGTAGCCAGTCGAGACAATGTCAAACAAGTTAGAACTTGGGCAGATATTAAACGAGATTTTCCTGAAGTGACAACGATCGAAATTAAAGACCAAAATGGTGCGGATAATGAAGGAGATGAGGGCTTTTATAGCTCAAGATGGACTTGGCTAGATAATACTAATAATCCGATTTTACAAGAAGTTCGTCGCCTCATGAACAATGCCCGAGGTAAAGTTAACGATCCCTCCGACGCAGGAATGCATTTTTATCTAATTACAGGTAACGAAAATGCAGACCCCGAAGATGCTAGAAGATTTTTTGCCAGACATTCACCCAAAATGAAATAAAAACTCAATTTACTTTTTTTCAAACTATTTCCTTCAATACTGAAAAGTCGAGGGACTAAAACGGGTGCGACAGGACTCGAACCTGTGACCGACTGCTTAGAAGGCAATTAATTAACGAGAAATCAATAGTTTCAGCTATTATTTTCTTATCCTACCTAACTAATTTGGGGATGAATTGGGGAATAAATTGGAGTTCCCCAATATGTATACACATAATCAAGAATACGCTAAAATTGGGCGTGTTAGCGTCGATGTTAAAGGTAAGTCATATCGGATTAGATTTACTTACCCTGAAGGTAACAGACACGAATTTAGTATAGCTAGGGTATCCTCTGAAGGTTGGACTACAGCTATTAAGGCAGCGCAATTAATTAACCGCGATATCGAATTAGGTGACTTTGATGATACCTATGCTAGATATTCCCCTAAACACGCTAGAAAACTAGAATTAGCGAGAAAGGAAGCCAATAAGGAATATAACCTTAAAGAGCTATGGGAATTCTATAAAGAGCAAAATAAGAATAGGGTAGCTAAAACTACACAAAAAAGAAATTGGAGTGCTTGCGATCGTTATCTTAGTTCAACTAATCCTAAATTACTCACTTTAGATAAAGCTAGCGATTTTATAATCGATTTACAATCAAGATACGCTCATTCAACAATAGCTACTTTATTTAGAACTTGTTTACATCCTTCTATTAATTTAGCTGTCAAACAAGGGAAAATAAAAAGAAATCCTTATAAAGAAATAGGACTGGTAAAAATTCAAAAAAAAGCGATAGAATGCTTTGAACCAAATGAAATAAAAGCAATTATTGCAGCATTTTATAGCGATGAATTTGTTTCTAAATACTCTCAATACAATCATTCTTGGTATGCTAAGTATGTTGAGTTTTTGGCTTTAACTGGTTGCCGACCCGAAGAGGCTATTCCGTTAACCTGGGATGATGTTAAAGAACAAAACGATCGAATGTTTATTAGGTTCAATAAAGCTTATTCCTTAAATATTTTATTACCTCACACTAAAACTCATGAAATTAGGTTATTCCCTTGTAACGAGCAACTACAAGAATTGATTAACTCAATACCAAGATTGAGATACCCAAATAAACTTAACTTACTATTTCCTACTCAAGAATATAAATATATTGATGTTTCAAATTTTGCAGGAAAAAGATACTGGAAAAAAATAGTTTATGGATTAGTAGAACAGGGAAAAGTAAAAAAATATCTTAAACCATATTGTCTCAGACACAGTTTTATTACTAGATTAATTAGACAAGGTATAGATATTGCTACTATTGCTGCATTAGTTGGAAACAGTACCGAGATGATTGTTAAACACTATTTAGCATCTAGAAAGGATTTCGATCTCCCAGAACTCTAAATAAAACTAGGTAGAGCAATTTTACTCTACCTATGCCCAACACTGCTTTTTTAAATTGGATTAATCCTACTATAGCAGCTACCTATTTACTAGGTAGTACTTGCTCCGTCCTTATATCTGAGGAAACCTCAGATAGGGCGGTGCGCTTTTTTATTGCCAATCAGCAATAAAAAAATTAGGGGAATATTCCCCTAACTACCAAGCTAATTAAGTACTCAATTCCTTTTACTAGTATAAATGTACCGCTAATTAACTTGTAGTATAAAATTCTCAATTCTGTTTAACGAGATTTCAAGAGTTTGATTCCCAAAAATCGGGAAGATATTTTGTAGTATTTTGTTCGCTCGCTTTAATAACATAATACAAATTAAATAACGGTAAAGCTTATTAATGCTCACAGCTACTACTGCTTTGCTTTTGTTAATTAGCACATCTGGGTTTTTGGGGTAGGACAATTGCCGATCGACTATCAATAATAATTGATAATTGCTCTTTTCGGTCTAATGCCCAGAAAACCCCGCGACCTAAAACCCAATTATTGCTACCACGTTACTACTCGCTGTAATAACAGGGAATTTAAGCTTATTCGTCATGAATGCCGTGAGGTATTCTTATATGCCCTGAAACAAGCCAGAGAGAAGTTTAAATTTAAGCTCTATGCTCTCTGTATCATGAGTAACCACGTCCACTACTTGCTAGAACCAGTACAGCCAGAAGACTTACCCCGTATAATGCACTGGCTCAATTGGTACACTGCGATGTGTTTTAATCGAATGCTCAACAGAACAGGGCATTTCTGGGAGAAACGATATCACAGTAGCGGATTTGAGAAGAATGATTACCAAAGGGCATTAAATACCCTGAGATATATTCACGCTAATCCTAAAGCAGCCAAGATGCAGCAAGGCTTTTTCTATGACTTCTCTAACTATGGTATCCATGACCGACTAAGTGATGATGGAATAACTCAATGGCATCCAGCATTTTTAGCTTTGGGTAAGTCTCTAGATGAGTGTGCCACAAAATATCGGGGTTTTTGTCGGAAATATAAGCCTAAACCTAAGCCAGAGAAACGCTATCACTGGGGAAGTAAATTATTACCAAAAGTGTTGAGTGCGAGGGAGAGGAAAAAGCGTAGCCCTGGACAGATGAGTTTGCCTTTTTGGGATGATTGGGAAGCGAGTAACAAGGAGATAAGGGAAGTAGCAGAAAAGTTCGTGATGGCAAATTGCTATGACCCGAAAGTAGCAGCACAATTTTTCAATGATTCTTGACCACCAGAGGAGCGATCGGTTGACCTGGCTGCCATGTAACCTACTACTGGAAATCGATCGCTTGCAAGTCGAAGTGGAAAAGTGGAAAGTGCCATAGCGATCGCCTTCGCTTGCACTTCTGAATAACAAGCGTTCAGCACTACGCATTCTAGTTGGTCACTAAATAACTCAAATAGCTCTGCCAGGGCTTCTGCATCGACTAACTTTTCATGCCCAGTTTCATCCTCAAAGACCAACCCCTCTTCTCCTGCTCCATGTCCAGAAAAATGGAGAATTTGTGGTTCAAAATCTAAAATAGCTCGACGAATATCTCTATAACGAACGGCTTCAGCCGATTCCATAATAAATTGTTTGCGCCGTTTCGCTCGTCGTAATCCCTCTTTGATTTCCCGCACCTCCTCATCCAATCGCAGTTGAGTAGTTCCTTTGGGATTGGCTGAGAGAATCAGGATTGTCTTAACTGGGGGCAAATCGCTCATAAATTTGAGTCTTGGTCATGGCAGCCAACTACATTTACCTTCAATAGTATTTACTGCCTGACCGTGTCTTTCTACTTCTTCAACAAACTTTACAATTGATTAAAAGCTCGGATCGAGAATGCTTTTTCGTTCTTGTTGAATACTTTAAAAGCTCTCAGGTATCCATGAACCATAGACTGTATTTAAAGTCTTTCATCAGTATAGATAAAAGTACAAGAAGAATAGGGAAGTAACTCACCCGCGGGTGAACGAAAAAAGGTGTGGGAGTAACAAAAATAAAGAAGTAATGAGTTTTGAAGTAAAGAAGTAACTCGTCTTGAATTGAAGGCTAAGCGATCGACCAAACTCATTACTTATTACTTATTACTTATTACTTCATAGAGTTTAATTTTTGCCACCGTAAATTTCGCTCACTCCTCACCCGCTTTTTCGGCTAGTCTATTGCGGTGTCTACTACCGTCAAGTATCTCCACTACGTTCCGACCCTACGGGCAAGTACTTGACAGTATACGACTATCCCGCAATTTCTTTTTCTTTGTAAGCGGGCTGGGGGGGTATGCCTCTCTCTTCACGTAAGGGAGAATCTACACAAGAGCCTATTTACAACAATGACTACAACTACTTTTAAACTCACTGAAGACCAAGCAACCGCTATTGTTAAGCTTAAAGAATTTTGCAGCTATCGGGATGGGAAATATTTCAGACTAACGGGTTATGCGGGTACGGGAAAAAGTTTTATTATCTGCCAATTAATAAGATGGCTAAAAGATTATAATTATTCATTTTTAGTTGCCAGCCCTACCAATAAAGCAGCTAAAAACTTAAAGAATATGGCAAATGATGCGGGATTAATAATTGATATGACGACCGTTGCCAAATTACTCGGTCAACAAGCCGTACTCAATGAAGAAACAGGAAAAGAAGAATTTATCGCCAAGAAAAAAGATGATGAGAATACGCCAATTTACGACGTAATTATCATTGATGAATTTTCCATGGTAAATGAAGATAACTTTAGCGACTTATGCTTAAAGGTAGAAGATTTAAAAACTAAGATTATCTTTGTTGGCGACGCTGCCCAATTACCGCCCGTAGGTGAAAAAGAGCCAATAATAGCCAATCATCCCAGTATTATCAGACACGCTAACCTATCTCAAGTAGTTAGGTATGATGGGGAACTGGCAAAAGTTGCAGAAGAGATTAGAAGTAATCCGATATTTAATAAGGTAATGTATCCTTTTACTACAAAGAGCGATCGAAGTATTGAAACTTTAGAACGCTATGAATGGTTAGAACGTGCCGTAGAGTTATTTAAGAGTAATGAATTTAAAGCTAACCCTAACTATGTCAGATTCTTAGTATGGCGCAATAAAACCGCAGATAAATTAAACGCCTATGTCCGTAACGCTATGTATGGGGAAAATGCGTCTATTTATCAAATAGGCGATCGCCTAATCGCTAAAGTGCCAGTTTTCCGATCTATTACAGTTATCGATTCTAAAGGGCAAAAGAAAGAAGAATGGAAAATAGCGATCAGGCGTAGCCTGCCAGCTTCGCTGATCGCATCTTCTGAAGAATGCCAAGTTATAGCTGAAACTAAAATTACCTATGATGTAACCTACGGTTGGCAATATTACCAAGTGCCAGTACTAACCGACGATGGCGTAAGAATAGATTTAAGAATACTTACCGACGATGGTAAGCGCGAACAAAAAGAATATTTACAGCAACTCAAACAAAAACGCCAATGGAAAGCTTACTATAACGCACTTAAAAGCTTCGATACCGTACCCTATGCTTATGCCATTACTACTCATAAGAGTCAGGGTAGCAGTATAGATTATGCCTTTGTCGATACTCTAGATATGAAGGGATGCCCAGACTTACAGAAGATGTTGTATACGGCATTAACTAGAGCTAAAGAGCAAGCTTGCCTCCCCACATTTTAAAAATGTATATTATACAAAATTAAAATACGGACATAAGAATCATAGTAATTAGACGCTGTCAGTAGCAGCGTTTTAACGGAAAAATTGAATTAAAAAGATGCTTTGTCCTGCAAGACGGCATCTTTTTTAGTATTCACATTTTAAAAATCTGTAATACGGAAAATAAAAATACGGACAAGGGGTGAAACTTGCCCGTTTGTCATCAAAGATATTAAAGGAGCTTCGTGAGAGTAGAAATTAAACTAGAAAAGTTATCCTCACTGGCTATCTACTATAACCTAGTTTTGTTGAGTATCGTCAACCAAAACATCATAATAAGGCTCTTTACCAGGCGATCGCACAGGCAAGTCATTAAGACTTCTATACATATAATCTAAAGTAAAATCATTACTATCGAATTCATTGGGGTATTTAGAATCTAATGCTTGAAGTATGGCATTAAGGATTATCGTTCGTTTCAATCTCAATTGGTGTGACTTTTTCACCATCATTTTTTATAGCTTCGTTGCTAATACTATCTTCTATGACTTGTATCTCTTTTTCAGTCTGTTCTAACTTTTGCTCTATTTGATTTAATTCCTCTTGTCTTTCCCTTGGCAAAGGAGCGCGTCTTAATTCTTCAGATACCTGTTTTAACTCTCTAGTCAGTTCTCTATTTTTACTAGTAATACCAGAAAGCTTAAACTTAGTATTCAATGCCTCCACATCAAAAGAACTACCTCTAATTAGACTCCAAGTTACGCCAGTAGAAAGAATTACTGTAGACATAGACAATCCCATCCAAAAAACATCGGTAGGATTGAGTTTAAATTTATTCATCCTATTAATAATAGTAAAAATATAGCTATATACTAGACGAGAAAATTGACGAGCGACAGGAGCGAGGTTGCCTCGCCATAGGAACGCGCGAGTTTAAGGAATAAAAATATGCCAAATTTAACTTTAACTGAAGTATTCGGATCTGGTGCAGTATTTGACGAGACTGCGGGAACTCTCACTATTAATTTAGAAGGTTTAAATTGGGGACTACCCAATCCAGTAATTGAAGTTTACATGATTGATGATACAAGTATAGATGATAATGTTGGACGTATCTTATGGGCGATAATCAGTAGATTGAGAATTTTACAACCCGATACTAATAACGATAACGAAAGAAGTTTATATGTTACCAGTCAAGGAAAACGAACAGTTACCCGTAATAACGTTTCTCAATCTCTTTATTGTACTTTTACGCTATACGATTACGATGGTATTCCTGGCAATACTCACGTAATTACAGGATATAATTTTCCGCCTACTTATTTAGAAATTACAGGGAAACTAGAGTCAAAATGGCTTGCTTATAAAGTAGAAAAAAAAGCATGGATAGAACGCTTAGAAGTAGTAGGATTTGCTTATAACTTTTCTAGTATTGGCATTCTCGATATTAGTCGTAATATTTTTGAATTTTTTAGTCCTATTGACAGTAGTTGTTTTAATGTTTACGTAACTAATAACACAGAAGATTTAATAATCCCTCCTATAGCACCAACGGGTTATGTAGAACCGATGTTTCCTTGGGAAACAGAATTAAAATATCAAATTTGCAATGAAAATAAAAATGAACCACTTAAATTTTATGTAACTTGTGGATGTGAATCTGAAATTTGCCCCCCTGGTACTTGTAAAGTTGATTGTGGCGATCATATTTGTTGTTATGACAGCAATGGTATAGCTGTAGCAGAAATCCGATTAGAACAATTGTCATGAGTTTAAATTGCCCCGATTTATGTACCGCCGATAAATGTCGTGAGTTAGAAGCAAGAATAGTCCAATTAGAACAAGCAGTTAATATTTTAAACGAGTTAATTGATAACCATTTAGAGCTAGATATCCCGTTTGCTCACGATTACAATCCAAGCGAGTTAGATCTAAGTAATTACGTTACGAGATCTGAATTTAACAATCATACAGCAACAAATATTCCTGACGCTCATAACTATATCCCATCTATCAATGTAGATATATTCCCTCAAGAAGATGGCAATAATATTCTAAAAATACAAGTTGATGGGCAAAGCGATGAGGATAGTTTTCAAGTTCCTACTTACAATTTAGACGATATAGAATTTAAAGTTTTTAATGAAGGTAATGGATTTTTTAGACTTGTACTTTCTATTGATAACCGCGATATATCAGATGTTATCGATATTGGCGAACTTTACAATAAAGAAGATCCTTTAACTTCAGCCGTACAAATAGAAGGTTTTTACCAAAACGGAGGAATATTTTTATCAGTAGCATCGACAGGAGGTGTAGACACTGCGTTTATTAGTTTACCCGAACAAGATCGCGGTGATGTTTTTATAACCGAAGAACAAGAAACGAATGTAGCTCTTTCTAGTCTTTACGACGAAGAAAGTAACAGTATATCTATTAGTATTACAGTTAATGGTAAATCAGCAACTACAACCATTCAATTACCATCTATGTCATTAGACGAAATAACGGTTTTACTAGAAAAAATAACAGCGATACTCGGAGGCGATACCTGGCAGTATAACGAACAAAGTAAAACGGTACAGTACAAAATACAACCAGAAACTTTAATTAAAACTACAGGACAAGCGAGCTATAGTACCGATACAGATACAGGTAAAGAATTAACCGTTAAAAACTTAATCGAACTAAATACAGCTATAGCTTCAGTTGACTATTTTCGTTCGGGACATCATCGTTTACCCGCTACTGCAATTCAATCTTTACTAAATACATCAGAAGGAAATCAGGAATTAAAAATCTATGACTCGTTAAGTTTTCAAGAATGGATAGTTAGAAATCTAGATGCGCTTATGGGGGAATTCCCATTAAAGCTTAAATACAAAAATGATAATGGCGAACAGGAAGTAAGCTTTACTAATCTTTCAGAAGTTTTAATCGAATCAATTGGTTTATTACTTTCTTTAGCTGAAGATTCTAATAATAACCTTGCCCTTACCAGTAAAACTATGATTGAAGCTAGGGCAGCAGCTAACGCAGCTATTGTAGCGACAGATTACGCAGCAGCTAACGCGGAATACCTGGGATATAGAGGTAAAGAAGTAAAAAAAGAAGTTAAAGTAAGTTTTACCCCAGGTAAGGCAACAATGAAAGAAGTCTTAAAGCCAAGTATTCAAAAAATTATCGGATGGGAATTAATAGGAGAAGAAACGCTAACAGAATTAGTTAAACGAGTGTTAATAGGTGCAGAAATCATTAGAGCAGCAATGTATATTCCTTGGAAACCTGGGGAAAAAATCACGGGAGATAACATTAAAGAAGAACAAGAAAGAAATAAACAGACTCAAGATGAAAAATGGGAAGCTTTTAAAAATAAAATTAATACGCCGACGGGAATATATAAGACAAATAAACCCGATGCACGAATAAGAGACATTGAAAATAATAGATGAGACTGACTACAGTTATATTTACTAGAGATTCTTTAGCGAGTAATATCGCTCGTGAAATTGTTGGCGAACGTCTTTTAGACTTAAGCGAAACTATTGACGGAAGTGACGGGAATTTTCTTACTCGGATATTTAACTTTGGCAAAAAGTTAATCGGCTTTTCTATTGGTGCATTAACTAATTTTATAGAATGGTCATTCGGCGAATTATGGGATTTGGCTATAGAAGCTTTTTACGAGATTAAATATTTTGATTGGAATCAAACAGATGTAGCGTTAAAAGATGCCTTAAGAAGTAATGATGCTATTATTACTGGTGCATTAGGAAGATTGACGGGAACGGGTTTAGTTTGGTTAACTGGCGTTGCTGTAAGCGCGGGATTATCTTTTAAATTTCCCGTATTAGCGGGAAGAGTAGCTTTAGAACTAGCACAAGAAGGAGGGCAAGAAATTAGATCGGCTATAACTAACCTTATTCTGACAGCAAGAAATGCAGTCATTCAAAATGTTCTAATAGGTAGTCTATTAACGGCAAGAAGGTTAGAATTATTTGGCGCAAACCCAATAAAGAGAGAAAGAAAACCCTGGACATTTGCCGATGCTATAGAAGAAAAAGTAAATAGAATTTCAAGTAGCACATTGCGCTCATTCGTTAATGGATTTTTAGATGGATTAGAAGATTCTATTATCGAAATGGGTTATGTAGTCGCATTTACTTTAGATGACTTTTATTCAGCATCGAGACAAGCGACGGGTAGCGTTTTAGGACAAGAGCGAACTACTATAATTACTCCAGATATCAGGGTAGAAGAAGAACAAATAATCATTGAAGCACCTCAGGATTTAGCTATTACCCATACACAATCTATCTTTGCCAATCATCAATTAATTTATAACCGCGATTTAGGTCAAATTGTCGGCACTCCAGAAGAAGATTATTTTAGTCCTACCCCACAAAGAAGAAAACTTAAAGTAATTTTCTATTCGGCAGATAAACCGCCATGGCGTAATGCCGATGGCAGTAGAGTAAAAGTAGTCGAATGTTCTATTCCCGATGTTAGGACTGGGTTGAGTTGGCAGAGATTAAAGAATAGTATACCTAGATTTACCTGGGGTAAATATCGCGTTACAGCCTATTTAGACAATGGCAGGCAGATGACGGTTTACGGTGTTAGTTACAGGGAGGCAGAACAGCAAATAACCCGACTATTAGAATTGTCTACTGCTAGCATTATGAACATGACTAAAGGCGAACCCGTTACAGAAGTGCCTAACCGTCGTAAATTACCCACACTCGTTTATCCCGTTTACGCCAAGCTGATAGAAGGGGATGTTACCGCATCGGGACAATTCCGCAGTAATAGGCGTAAAACCCAACGGATAGATTTATGGGTTGATTCTGAACCCGAAAATAACCCATCAATCTTGTAGTACAAAAAAATAATTTTAGCTAAGTTTACATTATTTCCCATTTTTCCGAACCTATAGAGTAAGTTTTGTAACTGCGATTTAATGGCGGTTATATTTCGCGCTGATTTTCCAATAGACGACACAGAAACTAACGAGCTTAGTTTTAGAGTTAATTTAAGCTCAAACGTAATTGTCAGAGTATTAGATCAAGATAGAGTAGTTGAAAGAATAGACTTAACAATTTCTAGCTATCCTACCATCCAAATTAATCCTCTAGTTATCGATCGACGATATACCTATCAGGTTACTCCCTCTGATTCTTTAAATCGGTTAACTTTTTTTTGCAAACCAATTAGCTTACTCGAACCGATTAATATTTTTGCTCCTAATTCTCCTAACGATGCCATTAAGAACAAAGGCAAATAATAATGGATATTTTACGGCAATACAGATTAAGAACAATTAATGCGATCGCAAAGGCTATAGAAACGATAGTTAGTACATCAGAGGTATCTTGGGATTACAAGTTAGATGATGTAGCTAGAGAAATATTAAATTTACCAGCTAGACCTAAAGGCGATTTACCTTACATCGGTTGGTTGGGAGAAATTAAAGAAGATACTAGTATGAGTACCTCTCAAACTGGTATTAACTTAATTAAGCGTTGGGAAGGTTTTAGAAGTAATGCCTATTTATGCCCTGGAAACGTTTGGACTATAGGCTATGGGCATACTGCTACAGCTAAACCTGGAATGGTTATCAATACTCATCAAGCAGAGATGCTCTTAAAAAGCGATTTAAGACGGTTTGAAACTGCTGTAGATAGTTTGACTCATGTTCCCCTAAATCAAGCCCAATTTGACGCTTTAGTGAGCTTTACGTTTAACGTTGGTATCGGAGCATTCGGCAAAAGTACTTTACTTAGAAAATTAAACAGAAAAGATTATTCTGGTGCAGCAAATGAATTTGGTAGTTGAAGCTCTAAGACTAACTCTACGAGTATAGTCTCAGATTCTGAAGACAAGACAAGTACAATTATCCTGTCTCCCATTCCCAATTGCTAAACAACTTTAATTGTACGTATTTAGCGGAATTACC
>JBFRWK010000136.1:0-6168 GCA_051439545.1 Xenococcaceae cyanobacterium
CAAAAACCTATATCTAAGCCTCCTACCGACAACCCAATTATAAGACTGTCCATATTTGTACCGTTTCCTTGTATCCCCGCACGGCGGCAAAGGCTGGGCAGAGCGCGAGAAGGTTTTTTGTAGCCCCCCTCCCCGCGCACCTCTACTTACTACTCACTACTTTTTACCTCAATTCACGATCGCGATCGAATTTAATTGGTTCTTGGCTCATAGCAATTGGTAAAAGTTTTTGGAGATATCTAAATATATTGCTTTAGCTAGATACTTAAAAGCAAACAAATAGTATTTAATAGATTCGATCAAAAAAGCTTTTATACAGTTGAAACTTATTAAATAAAATGTTTAGAGGTAATCAAATTAAAACGGCTGCTCTTTTGGGACTATTAAGCGGAATTTTAGTCTTGGGTGGCTACTGGGCAACTGGAAACGAACAAGGGGCAATTATTGGTTTGATCTTTGCTGCCATGAGTAGTTTTGGTTCTTGGTTTTATTCCGATAAAGCTGCACTCGCTGCTTACCAAGGACAACCAATAACTCGTAATGATGCACCAGAATTATACGATTTGGTAGCAAATTTAGCTAAAAAAGCAGATTTGCCCATGCCCAAACTGTTTATTGTTCCCACTCAAACCCCTAATGCTTGGGAGCATCCCCTTTTATAGGAATGTTAACCCAAGGAATAATGACAGCTGTAAGTACAGTAATTGTATATTTTATTCAACGTATATTTCAACAAAGAGAAAATTATTATAGAGAGCAAATATCAATTAAAAATAAACATTTGGAGTATGGAAACCAGTGGTTACTTGCTATTCAAACTATAGATGCTATAAGCGATCCAGTAGAACGAGAAAAACGTCAAGCAAGATTAGTAGAAGTTCTTACAAGTAAATTGGGTCTTCCCAAAAATTATGAGAAACAAACTTAATGATTATGTCTCATAATCGATGTGTGAGTAGAAAAGGAAAGTTTGTTCTCAGTGTTAATTTAGCTAGTATTTAAAATACTTATATTGCTTCCCCTGTCAAACTAAAGGCACGAACTTCAGTAATTTTAACCTTCACTATTTGCCCCTTAAGTTCTTCAATCTTGCCAGGGAAGAAAGTAAGACGATTTCCTCTTGTTCTACCCATTACTTGAGTAGGGTTTTTTGGATTTTGTTCTTCTACTAATACGAATTCTGTTCGATCGCAATAACGTTGAGAACGTTCGGCAGCTTTTTGGGCAACTAAGTGATTTAATCTTTGTAAGCGATCGCTTTTTACTTCTTCACTTAACTGATTATCCCATACAGCAGCAGGAGTTCCAGGGCGGGGAGAATAGGCAGCCGTATTCAACTGATCGAAACCGATATCATCTACCAATTTTAAAGTATTCTCAAACTGTGCTTCTGTTTCCCCAGGAAAACCCACAATGGCATCAGCACTAATAGCAGCATCGGGCATATATTCTCGAATTTTATCAATGATACGGCGATATTTTTCCTGAGTATAACCCCGCTTCATGGCTTTGAGGATTTCGTTGTCTCCTGACTGAAAAGGAATATGAAAATGTTCGCATACTTTAGGTAGTTCTTGACAAGCTTTAATCAGTCTTTCAGTAAAGTAACGAGGATGACTTGTAGCAAAACGAATTCTTTCTATTCCTGGGACATCATGAACGTAGTCAAGTAAATCTGTCAGAGTATGCTGATGTCTTCCTTCTGGGGTACTTCCTGGTAAATCTCTACCGTAAGCATCAATATTTTGTCCCAAAAGAGTTATTTCTTTATATCCCTGTCTGCCTAATTCTTCCATTTCCGCCCGAATTGCTTCAGGCGTGCGGGATTGTTCTGTGCCTCTAACATTAGGGACAACACAGTAAGAACAACGTTCGTTGCAACCATAGATAATATTCACCCAAGCGGTAACAGTACTATCACGACGGGGTTTGGTGATATCCTCGACAATGTGAATTGGTTCGGTAGCGACTACTTGATTGCCATCAAATACCTGTTGTAATAAGTCTTGTAAACGATTGGCGTGTTGAGGGCCCATAACCAAGTCTAATTCGGGAACACGTCGTAGAAGTTGTTCGCCTTCTTGCTGTGCCACGCAACCAGCTACTACTAAAGTTAAATCTGGTTGCTGATGTTTTCTTTTCGCTTGTCTTCCTAAATAGGAATATACTTTTTGTTCTGCATTATCCCGAATAGTACAAGTATTATAGAGGATTAAATCGGCGGTATTCGGGTCTTCTGACCAATTAAAGCCCATATCTTCTAGGATGCCAGCCATCCGTTCGGAGTCGGCTTTATTCATCTGGCAGCCGAAAGTAGTAATGTGATATTGGCGGGGTTTTATGGTCATTTTTGGCAGTGAAATAATAATTAAAGTTAGGCTTTTTAAACTTATATTATAAATTTTAAACCTACTTTTTGACTAAGATCGATCGCTAGAAAAACTATTAATTTTTGACTACAACTTCTACCCGACGATTTTTCTGTCTTCCTACAGGATCGTCAGAACCATCAGATTTGGTATTAGCTGCAATAGGCTGGCTTTCCCCAAAACCTCTAGCATTTAGACGACTACTATTAATCCCAAATTGATTAACTAAAGCATCTTTTACTGCGTTAGCCCGTTGTTCCGATAGCTGTTGGTTGTAACTGTCACTCCCTTTACTATCGGTATGACCGAAAATATCTACTGGAGCATTATTATAGTAGTTAATTAATTTACTAACTTTTTCTAAAGTAGGTCGAGCATCCTCTCTTAAATTGTATTTATCGAAATCAAATAAAATATTTTCTGGAAGGTTAATTTGTAGTCCTTCACTGGTTTGTCGGGCATCGAGATCGGAAATGATTTGTTGGACTTGTGCTTGAGAAACTGCTACTTGTTGGCTTTGGGCTTGAGAACTAACTCCTCCTTGCGTACCACTACCAGAATTAAGAGTATTATTATCTATTTGCGATCGAATAATTTGACCTAATTCTATTTGAGAAGGTTCGAGAGGATTAGAAGTAGTTTCTACATATAGGCGTTGTTGTAATTCTTCAATTTCTTCTGTAGTTAATTCAGCCAGGTTTGTTTGCTGTGGTTGGCAGCCTAATAATAGTAAAGAAGAAAATAGACTAGTTAAAATTGCTGATTGTAGTTTCATCACTAATAACTAATAACTAATGACTGTTTTAGGGTCGATCGATCTCGATGTTATCGACGATCATTTTGGGGTTATTGGTAAATTCGCCATCGTTTCCCAATTTATCGTTAGTTACTAGAGTCAGAAAACTAGCTTGAGGTGAAATACGACCGAGAAATACGAATTTTCCTGTTAATGTTTGTCCTGGAGATATTTTTACTTGAGGATTTTGAGGAATAGTCGCCAGATAATAAACACTGCCTATATTGTCTCGCAGCAAAAAACCCCTGCTTCGATTTAAAGCAATTTCGTATTTATAACCATTAGTCACGCTGAGATCGGCAACAATACTGTCATCTCGGAAAGTTATTTCTTTGAGTCGTAATACCGAACCGTTAGCGTGATTGACTTGTTTGTCAACAGTTTGACTAGCAGTAAGAGAATTAGTCGGGTTTGCCGTAACTGGTTCATTTGTATCGGTTGGATTATTAGCTTCGCTTGTTGGATTTGTTTCTATGGGGATATTAGCGATCGCTATTTTAGGTCGAGTAGAATAAAGTTCTTCACTACCATACCTCTTATCATTGGTAACGAGGGTTAGGGAACTAGCTTGGGGAGAAATACGACCGAGAAAGACAAATTGTCCTGTTAATGTTTGTCCTGGAGATACTTTTACTTCGGGATTTTGGGGAAGTGTTGCCAGATTGTATATATTACCGAGATTATCTCGCAACCGCATATCGTTATTACTGTTGAGTCGAATCTCATTTTTATAGCCATTGGTAATAGCTAAGCTTAGGCGCACTAAAGTTTCCTAGCTGCATCTTTCTCCAGAAGGCTTTCACGGCTTTGATAATGCAATGTAAATGCGTCTAAGCTTAAATCCGCAACGATATTATCTTCTTCAAAGGAAATTCTTTTGAGTCTTAGTACAGAACCATTGGCATGGTTAGCTTGTAAATCTAGAGTTTGACTTGTAGGTAAAGTTGTCGTGTTATTATTTACTGGTTGAATAAAGTTATCTTCTTCTTCCTCTGTACTAGCTACGGGAATATTGGCGATCGCCATGTAGGGAGTAAGGTTATTAACATAATTTTGACTGCCTTCATTAGTAACTAGGGTTAAACTTTGGGCATTGGGGTCAATTCTCCCTAAAAAACGAAACTTACCTTCGAGGATTTGTCCTGCCTTAATTTCTATGTCGGGGTTTTGGGGTGGAGGAGCTAAATTATAATTGTTACCTAGATTATCTCGTAAGCGCATCTGCCGAAAGTTATTTCTGTTTAAGGTAATGGCATCGCGATAACCGTTAGTTATAGTTAAATCTGTTTCGATGTAATCTTCTGTTACGGCAATTCTAGTTAAGCGCAACACCGAACCATTAGCATGATTGACTTGAAGATTAAGACCTTGTTCGTAGGGCAGAGAAGAGGTATTTGAAGCAGTATCTTCATTTTCATTCTCTTCATTCTGATTAATTATTGTAGCTATTTCCGAACTAGGAGCAGGTAAATTAGCCACAACTATTTTCGGTCTATCGGTGTTATCTTTGTCGCTGCCTTGATTATTAAGATAAAGAGTAAGATTGTTAACAGATTCAGGAACTCTTCCCCCAAATTTTAAAACACCACTAACAGTTTGTTGGGTCGGAATTTCTAAGTTGCCACTACTAAGAGGCACGAAACTATATTTATTACCCCGTTCATCTTCCAAAAAAGGTAAATTCCAGCTATTTTGGGCTAGATCGATATTATTTCTATAACCATTAACAGCTTCAAAAGCAACTTCTATTTGTCGATCGCCGTATTTAATTTCTTTAATAGTAAAGGTAAGTCCATTGGGATGATGAAAAACTGTATCGGTAAGTTTGACTTGACGGGGTTGATAGGTAGCAAACTCAATTCGTTTGCCCCGCTTTAGAGTAATACCCTCGATCGACATTTGCGGAGTCAGAATATAATCATTATCTGAATTAATTTTTAAAGTTAAATCTCGATCGCTTTGAGGTGAACCCAAAAAAGCAATTGTTAAATTATTACTGGTATAGGGTTGTAAGCTAATTTCTTGTTTAGCAGCAGTATATTCATTACCCTGACTATCTACTAAAACTAAAGGATCGTGTTTGTCTGACAGTTCGATTTTTCGATCGTGGGCATTAATTGCCAATAAATCTACAACAATTAAATCTTTTTCTGTTTCTATTCCTCGAACATAAACACTAGTTTTTCCTTCACTATGATGGGCTTGGGGTTGAGTTGTTAATTGTTCTACTGCCTCGGGTAAGATGTTTTCACAAGCAGTCAAAAGCGGAATAGCTAATGGTAATATTATTAGCGATCGCTTAGTATTTCGACACAATCGAGACTGCAACTGAAATAAATGACTAAATTTCATCTCTAGCAGTTCTTATAGTTGTTTTATTATTTATGTATTGCTATTACTATAGAATGCTTCTCCGTGAAAATTGCTAGGCTGTTATGACAATTTAACGGAATTTAGTAGTAATTTCCCAGTGCCTCTGCTTAGCTACAATCGCAACTTTGTCTAACTTTTATTTTGTAAGATTGAATCTAGAAATTCGGCATTGCAGCGTCGCAGGATGATTAGAGGCGCGGGCATAGAAGCAAGATTTATGATAAGGGAAGAGAAATTTACTCAGCACACTGACTACTAACTCCTTACTACTTACTACTTACTACTTACTACTTCCTACTTTCTACTTATTCTCCACCATTCCATTATGATACAACGCCAAAAATTCTTTTAATACTGGCGATCGATTATCTTTGCACCAAGCTACAGATAGTTGTAGAGGTGGAAAGGGTTCAACTAGCGATCGATAAACTACTCCTTGATGACTCAAGTTTTGTACATTGGCGGTAATAAGTACCTACACAAAATTAATTGTGTATTTTGTGCCAAAGTTTATTAGGATGTTTTCTACAGCTTCAACTAAGGCAGAATAGCTCTCATAAGCATTGATTTCTAGCCATTGATATTTAATAAATCGCCAGAGTATCTCTATGATGTTTAGTTGAGGAGAAT
>JBFRWK010000137.1:0-8882 GCA_051439545.1 Xenococcaceae cyanobacterium
CAGTTTCACGCTATTCTGGTCTCATTTTCAAATAATGTGGGTCGAAGCGAAATTATAGTTTCATTTAATCTGGTCTCAAAATGCCGATGATTTCGGGTCGGAGCGATTATAATTTCAGTCCGTTACATATAGCCAAAGATTATGTTCCTGTGTTAGTAAGTGCGGGTATTACTGACGAAGTAACAGAAGCTCTCGACTTTACTTCGATTACGGCGGTTGAATCAGCTTTCTCGTTAAGGTTTGCCGATGTATTTAGCTTGATTAAGTTCTTGATAGATGAAGGGGCAAAACTGAGTAAGCAGCGAACTAATAAATAAGGAAGGTCACAGAGGTAGCTAGATAAATATGGTGGACAAGAACAGCCGTCATAGTCTGACAATCCGTTGGCAACCTATGGACGGAAGACCGATGGCTAAAATAGCCGACTGGCTGAATAGTATGCCCTGCAAAGAAAGGAGAGAAAAAGTAGCCGAAGTTTGCTTAATGACATTGTTACCCTATGCTCTAGAAGCTAATCAAGAAAAACCAGAAGACATTGAGCGTTCTTATTGGGAAACTCAAGAGAGAGTACTCCAGTACTTATTTGTCATGAAAAAAGCTTTGGGGATTAAGTCAGAATCTTCAGGGGGAAACGTTTTTATAGAAAAGATGTTCTCGGAGCAGGTCAACAATTCTCAAACTAGAGAACCTGAAGTAAAGACCAAAGAGAAAAAAGCTGACCAAAAAGATATGGATTTCATCTTTGGACTTTCATAGCTCAAAAGCAGATTCAAGTAAACACATTTTATTTTTCAAGGAGAAAAAGAAATCATGGCAACATTACATTTTTTTGGGAGCGATAAAGGTGGCGTTGGCAAGTCCCTAGTGGCAAAAACTGCTGCTCAATATCATTTGGATAGAGGGATTGATTTTGCTTTATTTGATGCAGATCGTTCTACTCCTGACGTTAAGCAAGCCTATGAAAATTGCGGATGTCGTAGTGTCATCTTTAGCGAAAGCAAGGAATATGAGAATGAGCCAAGACCTCTCTACTTTGAAGCGAGGAAAAGGACTACTCTGGTTAATCTTCCTCCACACGTAGGCATGGCACTAAAGGGCTGGTTTGAAAAAAATGACCTATTTGAGATAGCCGAAGAAGAAGGAGTTAAGTTGGTTTACTGGTTTATTTGCAGTGGAGAACCTACTAGTGTGAGGTTGTTGGGGGAACATTTAAGATACTTCCAAGGAAAAATCGACCATGTTTTAGTCAAAAACTTAATTCATAGCGATAGTTGGAAATATCTGGATGAAGACAGGTTTGTTCAGGATAAAATAGCAGAATATGGCGTAAAAGTCCTTGATTTTCCTCAATTTGTCGGTAAAAATCCTCTCAGAAAGATTAGTGAAAAGCGTCTTACATTTGGGGAGGCGAGAGAATACGAAGAATTTCATCCTCTCGATCGTAGTCAAATTAAAGCTGTTTTGTCGGAAGCCTATCAAGAGTTTGATAACGCAGAGATTTTCAAGAAAGATATCAATGCTCAAAAAGAGGAGGTGGAAATTTGAGTAGCAATAATGGCAATGGGCAATATCTCACGAAAACTCAGCGACGAGGCGAGGCGATCGACCAACTGCTAAAAGGACGCTCTGAGACGATTAAAGTCAATGTACTTAACTACATGGTCAAGTACAACGTCAATCCAGATCATGAATTTTTTTCGTATAGCTTTAGGGACGTTGGAGACACTCATTGAAACCAGCCCAAAAGAGTGGCAGGGATTATTTAAAGAATTTGAAGGAGAATTACAAAAATGGTCGAACACCAATCTGGAGACGCTGAATCATCTATCTCAAAAGGCGACAATAACGGAGCGACTAGCAAGCAACTCGGAGTCGCTAAGCAACTCCTTAATCAAATTTCTGGAAGTCTCCGAAGGGCTGATAAGTCAATTACAGCAGTCCAATGGGTCATTGATGAACTCCCTCTCGCAGTTGCAAACCTCGGAAACAGAGTTAAAGAGCTTGGTGGAAAAGAACAACAATCAGTTGTTCCAACTAGAGAACAAGATCGACAGCCTCAACTCGAATCCGAGCCAACAAAAAAAGTCCAATCCTTTCAACAAGAAGATTGGGATCTGGAAAGATAATGCTCAGTTAGTGCTAGTTACAGTTGTGCTACTAATGACTGGGTATTTTGGTTTTATTCAGAATCAAGTAAATCAGAATACTAACCAAAGAGTTCAGTGGTTGCTAGAAAAAGCTAACAGAATGGACTGTCGGATGGGAATAAAAACCCCTGGTAGTCCTGAGTGTCAGGGATTTTAGGAATATTGTTGAGACGGGAAAGGAGGAGCGAGAAAACAAAAGCGATCTTTCTCCTCTTCTTAAGCTCAAAGGGGCACCAATAAACTATGACAAACCCTCGGGGTAATCTATTGTTTATAAAACTACTACGCAAAAAATTAGACCAGTTTCTTTTATTTTTTAAAGTAGAAAAAGAACAATAGTTTACGTTGTAGATGTTGTAGACGAGATAAGAGTAAGCCCCCGCGCATTCCGCCAGGTGAACGTCGGGAGAAGTCACTACATCGAATTATAGTTTAGACTTTTTACTTATCCAGAAAAAAATGAAATACAAAGCGGTGACAACCTGGCAAGGTGAGCCTGAGTGGGAATTAACTATCACTTTTGGGAAATTTGATGAGATCGAAACAGCAGCTAAATTTGGTAATGAAGACATCAAAAAACTCGAATACGATCGAGATTTCTGTAAGCTTAACATGGTAATGAAAGATGGAACTATTCACCAAGTCCAACCTCATCAATTAGTGGTTTCAAAGCAGAAACCTGAAACTATGGGTAAATTGATGGTTGATGCTAACGATTTTGAACCAGTTGATGTCAAAATCGAAGAATTTACCCATATTGATGGGCTAGATAGAGGGTTCGGCAGCTTGGCTTATGGTGTTGTTGATGAAGATGGTAATCCAGTTGATTGCAGTGAGTATCATCAGCAAATGTTAAAGAGGCATGAAGAGAAGATGCGCGGAGTTAAGCCTCAGCGAATACGGGAAATGTGAAAAAGTTAATTACCATCGTGGGGAGTTTTGCTAATATCCAAGCAGGACAGACTTTAAAAATACAAGGTCAGTAGGGGGCAGCATTATATGAAGCATTACAGGAACATCAATCAGTAAACATTCGCCAAATCAGCGAAAACAGAGCGGAACAAGTAGGATATTATCGCTTTTTGGAGAATAAGAACGTGACCGTGTCCGAATTAGTGCAAAGTATGTCTCAGCACTGCCAACAGAACGTAGAAGAAAGGCATGTATTAGCCATCAGTGACAGCAGTGAAATCAACTTGCAGTCCCATGTGGGGCGACTCAAATCAGAAGGATTAGGAGTGGTGGGGAACAATACGGATGTGGGTTTTTACATTCATCCCACACTAGTTGTAGATAGTCAAAGCGGGTTTCCTTTAGGGTTAAGCACCATCCAGATGTGGATTAGGGATTTCGAGCACCCAAATAAATACGAACGAAACTATCAAAAACTAGCAATCGAAGAAAAAGAATCCTACAAATGGTTGGCTTCAGCAGCACAAAGTCAAAGATGCTTAAAAGCAGGTGGAGCGAAAATGGTCACGAATCTTGGCGATCGAGAAAGCGACCTCTATGAGGAATGGGCAACTGTGCCTGATGAGTACAATCACTTATTGGTAAGAGTTCGTCAAGATAGGCGATTATTTAACCAGTCACAATCCCTTTATAGTTATTTGCAATCAAAACCTTGTGAAGGCACCTATACTATTAATGTGCCAGGGGATAAAAGAATTCCTCGTGTCGGCAGAACAGCTTGGCTGGCAGTGCGTTTTGGTCTGGTAAAAATTCAGCGACCCAAAGCCTTAAAAGCTTTTGATTACCCCGAAAGCGTTACTCTTTACGCCGTGGAAGTAGAAGAAATTTGTCCTCCTGATGGGCAAGAACCCATTCATTGGCGATTGCTGACCACTCATGAGGTGCTCTCCCTCGAACAAGCATTACAAGTTATCGAGTGGTATAAATGGCGCTGGCGGATTGAACAGTTGTTTGCCACTCTTAAAAAAACTGGCTTAAATCTCGAAGCCACTCAGTTAGAATCTCCCAGAGCGATTCAAAAACTAACTGTCCTCGCTTTATCGGTTGCCGTGCGAACTCTTCAAATGGTTGAAGGCAGAGATAATTGTGCCTTACCTGCTGCTGTTGCTTTTGATGATGAACAGCAACAATGTTTATCTGAGATTTTACCTTCCTATCAAGGCCAAACTCGCAAACAACAAAATCCTTATCCCCCTTCTTCCTTGCCTTGGGCTACCTGGCTGATTGCGCGTCTGGGGGGATGGTCTGGTTATCGTTCTCAGAGACCTCCTGGAATGCCTACTTTAGTTCATGGGCTCAAACGATTTGAATCTATTTTTTGGGGCTGGAAACTCTCTCGGAATCGACTTGTGTGTACACGGTAGCTATATTATGTTGAGTCGGAATTTATTTTATACGGGATTGACTAGGGCTAAAAAGTTAGCTTTGATAGTCGGTTCATCTAAAGCGATCGCCATTGCCGTGAAACAAGCTCTCGCAGCAGGAAAGATACACCAGATTGAAGGAGAGATTAAAGGGGAGAAGGCTATAAGTATCAGCATTTAAGATTACTCAAGCGTGGATGTGTCTTTTGGTTTTCAGAGTGGCGTATCCACGCTTGCTCTTAGATTAATCAATTAAGCTCAGTTAGAAGCACTAGTCGAACTACTAACGAGTCTGGCTAGACGAAAAGCCCAGATTGATAAGACCAAAGTTACCATAATCGCTAACCCAGAAAGCCATAAGAGCTGATTCCTAAAGAGAAGATTAAGTATAATCAATCAGTCTGAAGAAGAAAAATAACCTTATATGGAGAAAATATAGCGTGTTTTAGAAACTAAAGGTCAGATGAGTCGCCTTCCGAAAGTAGCACAGCCACATCGCCAACTTTATCCAAGCGATCTAAGCGATCGAGAATGGGAGATAATTAAACCGTTGCTTCCAGCACCGAAGGGCTTTGGAAGACCAAGAACAGTAGACCTAAGAGAAATTTTAAATGCTGTTTTCTATGTACAGCGCAGTGGTTGTCAGTGGGAGATGCTGCCTCACGATTTTCCACATCACGGCACAGTCTACAAATACTTTCAAAAATGGGAACGTTTGGGAATCTGGAGGAAAATTCATGACACTTTGCGCCATCAATTGCGAGAAAAATTAGGACGCAAAGAAAAATCAACCGTTGCGATCGCTGATTCTCAGTCAGTAGAAACAACGGAAAAAAGGGGGAGGTATACGGATATGACGGTGGTAAAAAAGTAAAAGGTAGAAAACGCCACCTAGTAGTAGATTCTCAAGGTTTGATCGTGGGAGTATTAGTTACAGAGGGAAACACTTCAGAAAGATTAGGAGCAGCTATGGTCGTTTCAGAACATCAAGAAGAACTTTCTGATACCGAAGTAATTTGGGTCGATGGCGGTTATTCAGGTCAAAACTTCGCGCGAGTTATAAGACAAATATGCGGAGCTAGCGTTGAGGTAATTAAGCGGATTAGCAAAACTTTTGAAATTCTACCCAAACGCTGGGTAGTTGAGCGTACTTTCGGCTGGTTAAATCGATATCGTCGTCTCAGCAAAGATTATGAAACCCATGTTGAGAACAGTGAGGCAATGATTTACGGTTCTTTAATTCGCTTGATGGTTCGTCGATTTGTCGCTTAATTTTTACTTTAGGAATTAGCTCTAAGGGAATGCCTAAATCTCCTACTTGAACAGACCATTGAGATAGGACTCTAATTAGGTGTAAGAATCCCACGATGGCAAAAACCGAGCCAGAAATCCATAAGTATAATCTCTCGGTCATATTGTTCACCTCCAGAACAAACATTGTCTTGTTAGCCTTTAATTTGATTATGCCTCTGACTAGATGGGTCAAGGGTTCTGAGCGAGAGGAGTCAAAGTTGAAAAAGGTTAAAAGCTATAATTTGTCAGTAATTCGAGCCAAGGTAACGATTTGCAACTAGATTATTGACAAAGTTGCCAGGGCTTTACCTAGCCTGTTAGAATTGCTTACTTTTCAAGGAGAATTTCTACTTTTTTCTAGTAGATTTAGAAGATTTTTTGTATATTAGACTAGACTATAAAATATTGTAATTTATGCCAAAAGTTATCGCTGTTGCTAATCAAAAAGGAGGGACAGGTAAAACAACTACTGCTGTTCATCTTACTTATTATTTAGCCGTAGAAAAAAAGCATTCTGCCCTACTTATTGATGCTGATTCTCAAAACTCTTCTTCTCAATGGCTGTACAATCTTCAAACAGTAATCCCCAATCAGGCGATTAACGACAAAAATAAACTCTTTGAAGAAATTCCTCAACTAGCTAAAAAATACGAATATATAATTGTTGATGGTCCTGCTGGAAGTTTAGAAGGTGAAAACAAAGCTATAATGGCTCGTGCCGATTTAGTCATTGTACCAATTCAACCTAAAGTTCTTGACCTCAGTTCCACACTTAAAGCTGTGATGCTAATTAATCAGGCTCAAGAAAAGCGAGATGGTTTACCACAAGGAGCTATTTTTCTCAATCGAGCCAAACAAGGAACTCGCCTTAAAGATGAAGCTACTCGTTTTTTGAGAACTATTCCTGGGGTATTCGCACTCAAAACAATTATTCATGACCGAGAAGTTATTAGTGATGCGCCTGGACAAAATGCTACTGTTTGGACAATGAAAGGCAAATCTGCTAGTACCTCAAGGAATGAGTATAATGAGCTATTTCAAGAAATTATTGGACTCTTAACCAAATAAAGATTTATTTTTCAGTACATTAATTCTTACTTTCTATTTCTGTTATGCCTCGCCAACGTAAATCACTAGATGAAAGCGCAATAGAGTTTTTTCAAAGTTCTGTACCTTCTCCTCAAAAAGTTGTCAATTCTGCTGCTGAATTTGTCAAAATTGAGTCGATCTGTCTTCGGGTGCAACAGCCTAGACGTTATTTTGACCCCGACAAACTCAAACAGCTAACGCAGTCAGTTAAGGAACACGGTATTTTAGAACCTTTGCTAGTGCGACCTGTAGGAAATAATAAATACGAATTAGTAGCAGGGGAAAGACGTTATCAGGCAGCCCAAATTGTCTCACTGAAGGAAATTCCAGTAGTTATTAAAGAATTAGGTGAGACTGAAGCTCTACAATTATCTCTGGTTGAAAATCTACAAAGAGAAGATTTGAATCCTGTGGAGGAAACTGAAGGGCTTTTACAACTGTTGGCTCTTAAGCTGGAAAGCAATCTCGAAGGGGTTATTTCTTTGTTGAATCAACTTGCTAATGCCAAAAGAGGTTTTACGGACAACGTTGTCCGTAATGAAAAACAACAATTGATCGAAGAAGTTTTTGCCACGGTGGGAAGGCTTTCAGTTGAGTCATTTAGAACTCACCGTCTACCCTTACTTAATCTCCCTCAAGATATCTTAGAAGCTCTCAGAAGCGGGAAAATCGAATACACCAAAGCGTGTGCGATCGCCAAAATCAAAGATGAAGATGCTAGGAAAGAATTAATGGCATCCGCAATTGCCGAATCCTTATCTTTGAGAGAAATCAAAGAGCGAATTAAAAAGCGAGCACCACAACCACAGAAAGAGGAAATATTTGACCGTATGGGTAATGCTTATAAACAGGTTAAGAAATCTAAGAAATTCCTGATGGAAAATCCTCGGAAACGAAAAAAGCTAGAATCACTCTTGTCTCAAATAGAAAAGCTGTTTGAGGATACAGAAACAGAAAAATAAAGGTTTAGGGGTTAATAACAGTTAACAAAAATCTCTTATAATCTAAACATATCTGCCAATATCTGTAGATATGGAAAAGAAGTTTATCAAAATAGGAGAAGCAGCAAGAATTCTCGGCGTATCAATAGAAACGATGCGACTGTGGGAAACGTCTGGAGAATTAGTTCCTCACAAAAAAACCAAAGGTGGAACTAGATACTACGAGCTTAGTAAACTAATCAATGCAGAAAACGATGAATGTCCAACAGTCTGTTACTGTCGAGTAAGCAGTCATGACCAAAAACAAGACTTAGATAGACAAAAAGAGTTGTTAGAGACTTATTGTGCAGCAAAAGGCTGGAGGAGTTTGGTTATTTCTGACTTGGGTTCAGGTATGAACTACAAGAAAAAAGGATGGCAAAAGCTACTATCAATGATTTTAGAGAGAAAACTCAAGAGACTGGTATTAACAACTAAAGATCGTTTATTAAGGTTTGGCTCAGAATTAGTTTTTAGTTTATGTGAAATTCAAGGAATAGAAATAGTAATCATTCACCAAGGCAAACAACCAAGTTTTGAGGAAGAATTGGCTTCAGATGTTTTAGAGATCATAACCGTATTTAGTGCCAGACTTTATGGAAGTAGAAGCCATCAGAATCGGAAACTGAGGGAAAGCTTGCAAGCTGTCCTAAAGGATTCCTAAAGGATATATCCGCAGGTGTATCCTTTAGGACACCTTCGGATAACCGCTACGCATAAAGGAGATAAAATAATAGCCTCTTTGGAGGAAGGTTAAGAAATGCCCCAAAGGACTACAGTAGCAGAATTACCATTTTCACTTCATGAATTTGCCTCAGATATATCTCGATTAGTTTATCCAGCTAGAGTCGAGTATGTTAACGGTACTTAAACAATTTTAACCGTCAAAACAAGATATAATGCTTTTAATAATTGACTTGAGCATTACTTTATAAAGCGATCGCTCAAAACTTTAACAAAAATTAAGCCCAAACAAAACCACAACTCGCTTTGTAAGCTGTAAATACGTGCCGATTTTCGTTGAGCCAACACCGTGG
>JBFRWK010000138.1:0-7503 GCA_051439545.1 Xenococcaceae cyanobacterium
AAATTGAACGCGCTAATTCAATTTTAACCTGTAGCGAGTAGCTTTGATAATAACTGCTACCCGCTACCCGCTACCCGCTACCCCTCCCCAGACCTTAAATTGATGGCTTATCCGAACAGTATTGGTACAAAACCAATCAGTCCATTAAACAACTCGCGAATCGCTTTCAAGTGAGTTACAGTTTTGTCCAAAAATTGCTGAAACGTTACGAAACCACAGGAAGTGTTGAACCATCCTCTCATGGTGGAGGAAAACCCCCTAAGCTTACGTCAGAGCCAATAGAAATAGTATTGCAGTTAGTCGAAGAAGATAATGATGCTACTCTGGAACAACTTTGTCATCGCCTTGAAGCAAAAACAGGAATAAAAGTCAGTATCTCGACCATGTGCCGAGTTTTGCAAAGATGGGAGTTGACTCGCAAAAAAAAGACACTTCATGCTAGTGAGGCAGAATCGGAACGAGTCCAAAAATTGAGAAAGGAGTATTGGACAACTATCGGTGAAGTTAAACTGTCAGATTTAGTTTTTATTGATGAAACGGGAGTGAATCTAGCCATGACTCTCGGCTACGCCCGAGCTATCAAGGGAAAACGAGCTTATAATAAATGTCCCTTTAATCGTGGTCGTAATGTTACTTTAATTGGCGCGATCGCTATATCTGGATTACTAGCTCCCTTTACTTTTCAAGGATGGACTAATCAAGACATCTTTCTCACTTATGTCACTTCTGTTCTTGCGCCTCAGCTTTGGCGCTTAAGCTTGCGTAGTTATGGATAATTTACCTGCCCACAAAGCTACAAAAGTCCGTGAGGCAATTGAGTCAGTTGGAGCTAGAGTGGTATTTTTATCTCCTTACTCTCCTGATTTTAATCCGATTGAGAACTGTTGGTCAAAACTGAAACAATATTTGAGAAGTGTCGAATCTCGCACCTATGAAGAACTCGATCGCGCTATTACCGAAGCGATCAATTTAGTAACTGACCAAGACATCATTGGTTGGTTTACTCACTGCTGCTACTATGTTCCATCCAATTGAAAACCGCTATTAATGATGATTACACTATTCTAGTTTCAGATAACCTCCACGAAGATTCCCCTCACGCTACTCCAATGAAAGACTTTCACGGTAGGCAAATCCTTCTCCCCAACAATTCCGCTCATCATCCCCGACAAGATGCGATCGCTTGGCATCGTCAAATCTTCTTAGAAAAAGTATCATAATTGCTAAAATAATTCTGGTTAAATACATAGTAAACGATGTATGATATAGAGAATAGATTGATAGAAAATTACGAAAAATTAGATGTCAAAAGAACCAATAAATATTAAGAGTTTATCTCAGCAGCAAAAATGGAATCTATTAAATCCAGAAGTAATTAAAAAATCCCAAGAAAAATACAATGAAAAACGCCCTTCATGGTCATTTCGTCCCACTCCAGAACTACTTGAATGGTTAGAGGAAGAACGTTGGGATGATGATAAAGATAAACCAGAAACTAATTCTGCTCTGGTTATTCGGAAGTTAATTAAATTAATGAAGATGGAACGGCAGGGATACTAATATGATTACTCAATTTAGCGATATCAAAGAATTATCGGACAAATAAGTTGCTTACGACAACCTTTTAATCATGAAAAAAACCTTGAGAAAATCTTCCGATTTAGATTTAGCAAGCTTGTTAGGTTTGCCAAAACATTTACTCGTGACCTATGAATGTTTTGGTAGAGAATATTTATGTAAAAAATGATTAAACAAGAAACATTAGAGTTAAAAGATTACTTCTGGCAGTTTGTAGAAGATTTCAAGCAATATCGAAATAATAATTATATAGCGATCGCTCGTCATCTCAGTCCTAAATATGCTGCGGACAAACAAGCATTATTGGTAATGTTTCAAGAACTACAAGTAAAGTTACAGCAGAGGTTAGATAAAGATGAATTAGAACTAAGCAAAGATGATTTTGACGATTTGACTTCTAGTATTATCGGATTGGGAAAAAAGAGATACTACTCAGTCTTGAAAAATCCCAGAAGCGCAATGTATCTTACTGATTCTATTAAAAGTGTTTATTCAGTTTTAAATTTATTAAGTTAATGTCACAAAAGGAGATAAATATGATTAAATCAAAAACAATCGAGTCTCAACAAAAAGAACAAGCAGAAACAGCCATTCGTGAAGCTAGAAAAAACATTGACTATAATACTGTTGAATATCCCCTCGAATATTTCATAGACAAGATAACTCAGCAACAAATAGATAATAATCTCAACTGGAATGAGTCAAAACAATCCTACTTTATCGAGTCATTAATGTTAGGTTTGCCCGTTTTTAATATCGTTTTTCAAGAAAAAGATAGCGATGATAACTGGAGTGAATTTGACTCTGTAGAACAGTTAATAGATGGCAGACAGCGACTTTACACGGCACTTAATTTTGTTAATGGTAATTTGCGATTATCCAATCTCAAAGTTATCGAGTCATTAAATGGCTTTACTTTTAGAGATTTACCACTTTCAAGACAAAGAAGGTTTAAAAGAATTACGGTGAAGGCGATCGCGGTAAATCCCAAATCCGATTTATCAGTTTTTACAAGATATTAAATTTAAGGAGTTACATCATGGAAAAATTAGAAGTTTTAGATGTTTTATCAATTATTAGAGATGAAGGCTGCTGCAATATGTTAGACAGAAATTGTATCATTCAAAGATTGAAGTCAGCAAACGAACATGAAGCAGCTAATTATTTAAAAAACTTGAGTTCACAAGAGTTTGTTTCGTTATTGTCTAAAGATTTTAGTGATTATATTAAAGATTAATCTCAAGACATTTTCTATTAACAAGAAGTAATGATTTATTCCCTGACACTGATTTCCCGTCGGGGAATTTAAAACAAAAGATGAAGTTAAAGAACGTTATTAAAGAACCAAAAATAGACATGAAAAATTACAACAAAGAAGTAGAAATAACTAAGGCTGTAGATGAGATTTTAAAGGATAGAATAAATAATCCCGTGCCGATTATAGGTAATGAAAGATATGCTATTTGGCTGTATAGCAAGGCACGAAGACAATACGAGTGGCTCAACCACTATCCTACGGAACAGTTAGCCAGAGACGCGATAGCAAAACATAATCTTGAATCATCTAATTTAGACCTACGACTTGAGGAGTATTTTGAACTAGAAGAATGTTGGAAATGTACGCTGCACATTAAAATTGATTGACTATTTTATGACTACTAATCTAGATTTAATTAAGAATTCAATCAAAAAAACTAAGGCATACAAAGCAATTAGTAAAAATCTCAATTATCGCAGTTGTAAAGGTTATTCTAATACTCAAAATATAGCTGCTAATCTTGCAGCCCAAGTAATAATAGCCGAGCAATATTTAGATGGGTTGTTGCCTAAAGAATTAGCTCACACGGCAGAAAGTACCCCTACTAAAATATTTTTATATGCTGCCAAAAAAGCAGAACACGAACTCGTACCTTGTTACTGGCTGGCATCAGAATTAGCCGAGTCACTAATTGAAACCGATATTCCCGATGACTGGACTGGTTTAAAACCTTTTATCGATCGAGGGTTTTTGTTGTTACCTAAAAACTGTATTGAATATTCTGGTTTTGGAGAAACTGAAAGTATTGATTGGCTTTATTTCGAGGTGATGACAATTCCTCCAGAACTAAGAACTGATAATACTTCTAATGAGCCTGTAATTTTATGGACTAGTAGTAGCGATCGCCTTACTGTCTTTTCAGGAATTATAGACTTAAAAGACAATTTCGATCTGGATGTTTCTTTGTCAGAAAAAAATAAATTGATTGTCGAACAAGTTAGTAAGCTTTTACTCAATACAATCCTGGTGCTTAACTACAAACCAGAATTACTAGACGAGCAACCAAGTAAATCAAAAGGTGTAGGTTTTGGTAATGCGGGTAAACTCCCATCAACTATTGCTAGAAATCCAGTGTGGATTGGTAAAGTGTATTCCAAAGAAAGAGAATATTCAAAGCAGAGTGGTAGACTCATCAGACCGCCAAGAGAGCATTATCGGCGGGGACATTGGGCGAGAAGAAGACATGGAACGAGGGAAAAATGGCAGTATCGATGGCATTGGATCGAACCGACTATAGTTAATGGTTAATTATGTTAGATAGAGCGATCCCCACATTTCTCACAAAGAGTGCGATCGCCAACTCTGAAAGCCTTATCTAATATGGAGTTGAACCCGACTGAAGCCAAGAGGCGAAAACGACAGTGTGTGGTAAGAGTTCCAGCAGACATCAGAATCAATTAGAGTTTGAATAAAAAGTAATTTACTTGGCATAATATTGACGCAGATATATTTAGTTTCGCCCTAAAATTTACTAGATAAATAAGTAAAAAACGGATATAATTTAGGGATAAAAGTAATTTTAATTCGTCTTTTTAATGACTCCCAGTTCAACAAAGTCCATCCCCAATCAACTAAATTTTGGCAATATCAAAGGAAGAAAAGTAATAGCTAATTTCAGTGGGGGAAGAATCACCTCAGACGCAGGGATTGTGTTGCTGGCAGAATTAGATAAACAACTAAAAATTACCTCTCGTTTTGCGGAATGTTTTCGAGATTATCGGGATTTATCTTATGTGGATTATTCAGTCCACCAGTTATTAGCACAAAGAGTTTATGGCATTGCATTGGGCTATGAAGATGTGAATGACCATGATAAATTACGCTATGACCCAGCCTTGGCTATTGCTCTCGGGAAATTAGATTTTATTAATTCAAAAAAAACTGGGTTGGCAGGAAAAAGTACAATTAATCGACTAGAATATTGTCCAGAAACAATTATTAATCAAGAGTTAAGCCGTTACCATAAAATAGAGCCTGACCCCAAAGAAATTGAAAAAGCTTTTGTCGAAATATTTTTAGCCTCCTATAAAAAGCCACCGAGGGAAATTGTATTAGACATGGATGTAACTGATCACCAAGTTCATGGGTTACAAGAAGGAGCATTTTTCAATCCTTATTATAAGGGAGTATGCTATGCTCCTTTATACATTTTTTCTGGGCATCATTTATTAGTAGCTAAATTACGTTCTTCTAATCTAGATCCTGCAGAAGGTGCATTACCAGAATTACAAAGAGTCATTGGATTAATTAGAAAAAAATGGAGAGATACTCATATCATAATTAGAGGCGATAGTGCTTATTCTCGTGAAGATATAATGAAATGGTGCGAGGAGCAGCCAAGGGTTGATTATATTTTGGCGATGGCAACTAATAAGCTGTTAAGCGTTTAAATTAGTATAATGACAGAGTTTAAAAAGAGCGATTGCGGGGGCGATCGCGACTAAAGATGCCAGCCAAAAATCATCTAACATTAGAACAAAAAGAAAAATTACAAAAAGCTCTAAAAAGAGAAGAGAATGGAGACATTAGAGAGAGAATATTAATTTTGTTATTGCTAAATGATGGAAAGACACAGCAAGAAATAGCTGATTTTATTGGTTGCTCAAAAAACAAAGTATGTTATTGGTGTGTACATGGAGACCCAGATAAATTAGAGAGCCTTAAAGATGAAAGAATGAAAGGCAATCATCAAAAAGCCACAGAAAAATATATAGAAATATTATTAGAGACAGTTGAAAAAGAACCACAAGAATTAGGATATGAATTTGGTAGATGGTCGGCACAAAGATTAGCGACATATTTAGAAGAAAAAACAGGAATATCCTTAAGTGGCTCGCAAGTAAGGAGGATTTTATCAAGAAAAAAGTACGTTTACCTCTGGGCTAAATATAGCTTGGAGTCTCAAAGAAATCCGCAAAAGCGAGAAGCTTTCAAAAAGAAAATAGAAGAGTATTTAAAAATAGAAAAAGAAAATCCTAATCGTTTACAGGTATGGTTTTGGGATGAGTCTGGATTTAGTTTAAGAGTCATTAGAAGAAAAAACTGGTGTCTTAAAGGAAAGCGAAAAAAAGTTAGAGGAGATAGAAGAAAAGGCAGAGTCAATGTCATGGGCGCATTACGATACTCAGACAAGAAAAGATTTGTGGATTTTCTCAATAAAAGTAATAGTAAAAATTTTTATGAAGTCCTAAAAATATTTTATCAAGAGATAATTACTGAATGGGTTGAAGCGGGAAATGAAAGAGAAGATTTTGAGGAAAAAGGAGCAAAGATAATTATCATTCTCGACAATGCTAGTTTTCATAAAAAATCAGAATATATCGAGAAAATAGAAACAGAAATGCCTAACATACATTTAGAGTATTTGCCAGAATATAGCCCAGATTATAACTTAATTGAATTAGTTTGGCATTCGGCGAAAGAATATATTGCGGGTAGACTCTTTAAATCAATAGAGGAATTAGAATTTCTGTTACATCAGCTTTTAAATGAAGGGGGGCTAATTATTAAATGGGGACGAAAATTAAAAAATAAAGGCAATGCTATTATCACAGTTTAAATGCATAACAGCTTAGCCAACTAAAGTTAAGAGCTTCCGATATAGTTGAGAAAGCCAAGGCTGATTATAATGAAAGACTTAAACCAGTTACGAAATTAATGGAAACCTTATTTTCGACTGAGGAAAAATTAGAAGAAGTAAATAAATTAGTGCCAGAATCAACTTGGTATCGTTCTCTTTGCTACAAAACACAAAAGTCTTGGAGTCGTTTCAGAAGAGTTGTAACTAAAGTCTGTCATGATGGTAAAGGGACAAAAATGCGTCATGTTGTTACCTCTTTACCTGCTTCAAAAATTTCTCCATCTTTACTTTATACTGACAAATATTGTCCCAGAGGGGAGATGGAAAATCGCATCAAAGAACAACAATTAGATTTATTTGCTGACCGTACTTCAACATATGCGAAGCGGTATCCTTTAGGACAAACATTTGATAGTAATCAACTTAGACTTTGGCTATCCTCTATGGCATATGTTCTTGTCCAAGCCTTTCGCCAAAACTGTTTATCAAAAACTTCTTTTGCTAAAGCGACAGTCGGAACAATTCGTCTTTCTTTCCTTAAATTAGGAGCGAGAATAACCATTAGTTGTAGAAGGATTTTAATTGCTATTGCTACTTTTTGCCCATCCCAAGATATTTTAGGTATTGCTTACTCAAGAATTCAAGCTCTGACTGATTCAGGATGATTTTAATTTTTGAGGAAGATAATTAAATACTTTCTTAAATGGCTGTTGCTTAATTGCTATTTATCTTGTCATGGTCAATTTTTCTTGATGACTTAATTTTTAGGTTCTTTTATCGAATTTTCTGACTATTTAGCCTCATTTTTTTATCCTCAGTATCGGCAATTTCTTTGGTTAGAAAAAATCCTCAATTTTTAAGTGATAAATTCTGCTTTCAACTTAATTTGTGAGATATGCAGGTTAATGTTTTTAATTTTTATTTCTGTTAACATTTTTACTCGACAATTTCTCTAGTTTTGACCAATCAAAATTGTCTGGATTTTCCGCGCATCATTCTGGATAATTCGCTACTTATTCTCCTGAGC
>JBFRWK010000139.1:0-26660 GCA_051439545.1 Xenococcaceae cyanobacterium
TATATTGTGTTTGGGTTTAATTTCATTGTTTGTTTAGTTTGTTTGATATATTTGCCCTCTGTTTGGGAAAAAACGACGGTGAGTAATAATCCTAAGATAAAATCTGGCCAAAAAGAACCAGTTAAGAAAACTAATCCCGCAGTCAGCAACACTGAAGTATTCGCAATAATGTCATTACGAGAACACAGCCAAACTGAAGACATATTGATATTATCATCACGGTGACGAATTAACAGTAAAAAGCAGATTAAGTTAGCTATCAAAGCTAAAAGCCCAATTTCCCTCATTACTTGAACTGTGGGGACTGTTTGAGTAAATAATTGATGGGTGGCTCTAGCAAATACAGCGATCGCCGACATACAGCAGTTTTCGACTCAGTGTGGTACAAGAAGTTGAGGTTTTGAGGCAGGAGGCAGGAGGCAGGTGTTAGATGTACGTTAATAACTCGCAAAGTGCTGTAAACATAATGAGGTACTACGCGATCGAGAATAAATCTGACTAAAATACAAATGTTAACGTACAATAAAGCTGTACAACTTTATAACAAAAAACCGTGTTAAGCAAAGAAACTAGCTATTCTCAAGCCAGAGCCAATTTAGCCAGTATTTTAGATGAAGTAGTAGACCAACAACAAATATTTATTGTCAAACGTCGCAATGGTAAAAATGTGGCATTAATTGCCGAAGATGAATTATCTAGTTTGTTAGAGTGTGTTCATCTACTTCGTTCTCCTGAAAATGCTAGGAGATTGCACCGTGCCTTGGAATGGTCTGAATCAGAAGAGGCTCAACCTCAGACTATAGATCAATTAAAGCAGGAGTTAGGGCTTGAGTCGTAAAAAGAGGAAGCAACCTAATTCAGAAATTCAGAAACAATCTTCCAAAAGATATATACCTCTATTTAGTCCAGATTTTAAAGCCGATTTGCGTTGGTGGTATGAGAATGAACCTAAAAAGGGAGATAAAATTATGGATTTGGTTGCAGATATTCTTGACGGTGACCCATTTAAAGGTATTGGTAAACCAGAACCTTTGAAATATATAGCTGCCGATACATGGTCGCGTCGTATCGATTTGGAACATCGTTTAGTCTATAAAGTGAAAGACGATCGAGTTTATTTTCTACAAGCTCGCTATCATTATCAAAAAGGTGATTGAATCGATCGCCAAGCTCGATCGCTATTTTCTTTATAAGTGCCATTGTTTGGTGTTTTTAATTCCTTTTTTGGTTAATAAGTAACTACTAATTGTTTTCGTGTACTTATTTAGTAGCACAAATCAAGCCAAAACGGATTAAGCCTCTGTTGTAACCTCGACTCATTAAACTTAGAGATAACGCACCCTGAATTGTTTGCCAACCCGCTCGAACTAATCCCATTATTGCTTGAGGGTTAAAAGCAGAATCGATAACTACATCCCAAAAAGGTGCAACGGCGATCGACCAATCATCAGAGCGTAAATTCTGAAAACCACATTCAAGGGCGATCGATCTATACTCAGATAGAGAAATTACATAAGGTAAACAATACACTCGATAAATCTCTTTTAAATGTTCGATCTCATCAGTGGTTAATTCTCCTGCTAAAGAATTAGTCTCGCGATGACACCAAGTAGCTAAAATCAGTTTTCCGCCTGGTTGCAGTACTCGATAACATTCTTGTAAAAATTTAGTCTTATCGGGCATATGTTCGCCACTTTCTAACGACCAAACTAGATCGAAGCTATTATCGGCAAAAGGCATATCTAAAGCATTGGCAACCTGAAATTGTACTTTGTCTTCTAAATTAGCAGCGATCGCTCTTTCTGTAGCTCTAGATGCTTGTACGGCAGATAAAGTAATTCCTGTAGCCTTTGCTCCAAATTTCTCGGCTAAATAAAGGGTACTCCCCCCAATACCACAACCAACATCAATAATATTTGTTGGTATATTGTCTTGGCAATCTGCCCAAAGTAATAATTCTTCGATTAAGTCAATTTGTGCCTGACGGCGTTCTATTTTATAGTTCCCACCTTTGCCATAGTAACCATGGTGCATATGTTCGCCCCAGATTTGTTCCCATAGTCCACTAGAAGCGTCATAGAATTCTTGAATTTGCTGATATAGATTATTAGTCATTAGTTGTTAGTAGGGGCGCAAGCCTTGCGCCCAGTTAGTTGTTAGTTGTCGCGGATCTCTTTGTAACTGAAAGCTAAAAGCCAATAACTCATAGCTGAAAACAAATTAAAATTTTTACAATGAGAGGCACTCGCTCTATCTTAAAATTAAAACCCATGCTGCCTACTATTACTCCAGAAAAAATCGATCTTCCCCCAGGAACTCTAATCCATTTTCCTGGAACGTTATCAGATTACGAAATACTTTTAGCACAATTAGGCGATCGCGCTGCTACCCGTATTCGTTTTCGAGATAATTACATTTTTATTATGAGTCCTCTACCCGAATATGGAAAAGAGATCGCTGTTATTGTCGATCTAATTAAAGCTTTATTACGTTATCAAGAGCGTGATTGGGAAGATTTTCATCCTATCACCCTCAGATATGCCAAAAAATCGGGTTTAGAACCAGATGCTTGTTTCTATATTCAAAATTATCAGGCAATTTTAGGCAAAAGGCGACTAGATTTAAGTATAGACCCACCGCCAGATTTAGCGATTGAAATCGATGTAACCTCTTTTACCAGTATTGAAGATTATATTTCTCTTGCTATTCCCGAAGTTTGGATTTATAAAACAGGGGTATTGCATATATATTTGTTTAGTGGCGATCGCTATATAGAAACTGAAACAAGTCAAATTTTCCCAGACTTTGCTGTCAAACAAATTATTCCCAACTATGTCGATCGAGCTTGGCAAATTGGTTCTAGTGTAGCAATAAGGGAGTTTACCGAACAAGAGCTAAAGGCTAACTGATAATAGCTTTAGATTTAGAATAACTTGGCTTTCTTTACTCTTTGATTAGAAAAAAACTTGACTTTTCCCTTAGGGCAAAGTGTTCAATCGAAATAGCACTTTTTGAGGAGTTATTTATGCTCAGAATTAGTGACTTTGCCCAACTTAGCCGTGTTTCTCCCAAAGCACTGCGACTTTACGATCGCCTGGGTTTACTCAAGCCTACTCATGTAGATGAGTGTAATGGATATCGTTATTATTCTGCTACTCAACTACCTCGTCTCCACCGCATTCTTGTATTCAAAGAATTGGGATTTTCTCTAGAACAAATAGGGCGTTTATTGGATAAAAATATCTCCTCGGAGGAAATTCGAGGAATGTTGCGTCTGAGAAAGTCAGAAATCGAGCAACGGTTATTAGAAGACCAAAGTAGATTAGCACGGGTAGAAATGCGCATTATAGAACTAGAACAGGAAAAGAAAATGTCTAACTACGAAGTTATCCTTAAATCTGTAGAATCACAGTTGGTAGCTGCAACCTTAGGAGTAATTCCTAACTATCAAGACTGCGAACCTATCTTCGATCGCCTTTTCGATCGAACTTATGGTTATGTTAGTAGTCAAGGATTAAAAAAAGTCGGCTGTGGCATTGCGATCTATCATGAAACAAAGTTGCGCGATCGAAATATTCCCATAGAAGCTGCTGCACCTATTTTCCAAAAAATTCCTAGCAACGAATATATCTGGGTATATGAATTACCCGCAGTAGAAACTATGGCTTGTGTTATTCATCAAGGTTCATTTTCTAGTCTGGGACAAGCTTATAACAAATTATTAGAATGGGTAGAACAAAATAGTTATCAAATTGTTGGTTCTACTCGCGAACTATATCTGCAATATGAAAGAGGTGGAGATCCATCCCAATACGTCACCGAAATTCAAATTCCTGTAGAGAAAATTTAATTAGCTACAAGCTATAAGCCTGGTTTAAGAAGTATAGTGGGGGATATAATTCCCCTACGCTTGCCAGTCAAACTTAGAGCTTACTTCATTTTTACCCAAGTATCTTTGCTACCACCACCCTGAGTAGAATTAACCACTAGGTTTCCTTTTTCCATTGCTACCCGCGTCAGTCCCCCAGGATAAACATAAATATCTTCTCCTTGATGAATAATGTAAGGGCGTAGATCGGTATGTCGTTCTTCGAGACGATCGCCAAATACGGTGGGTATACTAGAAAGATAAATTGTTGGTTGAGCCAGATAACTTCTAGGTTGGGATTTTATTTTTTGAGCAAACTCTTCTCTCTCAGAAGAACTAGCCATAGTACCTACTAACATTCCCTGTCCCCCCTCTTCGCTAGCAGATTTTACTACCAACTCATCCAGATGTTCGAGAACATATTTACGATCTTCTTCTTGCCAACATAAATAAGTAGGAACGTTGGGCAAAATTGGTTCTTCATCTAAATAGTAACGAATCATTTGGGGAACATAAGCATAGATTACTTTATCGTCTGCTACCCCTGTGCCAATAGCATTAGCCACAGCAAGTTTACCTTGTTTACAGAGATTAGCGATCGCAGCAATTCCAGATGGATAATTTTGCCCCACTTTTAAAGAATCAAAAAGTTCTTTATTTCCTCTTCTGTAAATAACATCTATTCGGCGTAAACCCTCAGCCGTAAGCATTTTTAAGTATCCATCTTCTATCACCACATCTTCTACTTCTATTAGAGGAACTCCTATTTTTTTAGCTAGATAAGCGTGTTCAAAATATGCCGAAGATTGTTTTCCTGGAGTAAGAACAACGATGTTAGGATCGCTCACTCCTTCAGGAGCAGAATTCATTAAAGATTTGAGAAATTGTTGAGGATAATCATCTACAGGGGCGATCGCTAGCTTTTTTAGGAGTTGCGGTAGCAATTTTTCCATTACCCTCCGATTTTCTAGGCTATAAGATACCCCTGAGGGAACGCGCAGATTATCTTCTAATACATACCATTTACCATCACGATTTCGCACCAGATCTGTCCCGCTAATATGACACCAAATTCCTGCGGGTGGTTTTATCCCCTGGCATTCGGGAATATAATTGACTGCTGAATTGATAATTTCTCGCGGAATTTTACCATCTTCTAATATAAGCTGGCGATCGTAAATATCAGCACAGAAAAGATTGAGTGCTGCAACTCGTTGTTGAAGTCCTTTTTTAAGATTTTGCCATTCTGCTGCGGAGATAATGCGAGGAATTAAATCGAAAGGAAACACTCTTTCTTCTTCCCCTACCCGAAAAGTAATATTTCTGTCTGCTAAAGTTTGCTGAGCAGTTTGTTGATAAGATTGTAGTTCTCCAGGGGATAGTGCTTCCAACCACTCGATTAAAGGCAATACTTCAGAACGAGGCTCTCCAGACGCAAGAAGATATTCATCATAGCAGTCTTGGGTAATGTAGTAATCTAGTTCCATTTTTTTTTAATTAAAATATTTTGATTTACGTTTAATAAAGTCGAGCTACTCCTTAAAGACTATTGCTTTTGAGTGACTTTAAGAGAAAACTACAGTGTTTGTTTATTTTTAACCTTGTCGATCGCCAATTTTGTTATCGATAAACATTAATGACTAAAATACCGCACTAGTTTCTATGACTTGAAAGTTCAATATTAACCAACTTATAAATTATGAATAATTTGTTGCTATATGTAACATTTTTTATTTTTTACTAATATTTGTTGAACAAACTTAATATCGCTGTTAGATTATGGATGTCCAAAATTAATATTTTGTTGAGGAGAAAAATTATGACAATCGTATTAATTAGCGTTGTAATTTTAGGTTGGGTTTTAGCTTCTACTATTGGAACTTGTGCTTATTTTGCTAATGAACCTAACTCAGAAAAATCAATCGAGGGTACATGGGTTAAGAGTTAGTAAGTAATATTAATTAGTAATAATTACGTAAAAAAAAGTAGAGATAATTTTGCTCATCTCTACTTACCCCTAGAAAGTCATTTAGAGACTATTTGTCAAACAAAGATTAAATTCTTGAGGACTTGGGGAGAAAGCTAAGAAGCTTTGGAACTATCTTAAGGTTTACTTTATAAATAGTCTCTTAAATTAGTTCTTAGTAAGTTAAAATAATCTCTTATATAAACTGCATATTGATTGCTAACGACTAACAACTAACAACCCTTCGGGCGGTGCGCGTTCCCTTGCGCCGACGCGGGGGTGGAAGGGGGGTTTTTAATAGTTTTAAGTCTAATTTTCTCCCTCGATTTATCTAGTTCTTAAACCCCCCTCCCCGCGCACCGCTAACAACTAACAACTAACAACTATTAAAATTATTTTCCCTTTTGTTGTGTCTTAGCTTGTTCCATCGCAATTTCTTTCATAGCTTCAAAAGACTTACGATTAGATGTCCCTTCGATCGCTTTAACAGCTAAGTCTTGAACTTGTTTTTGTGCAGCATCTAATTGTTGGGATAACTTATTAATTCTGGCTTCTTGAGTTTCAATAGTTTCTTCTAATGATTGAATACGTAATTGATAGTTTTGTTTTTCCCCTTCAATTTCTTTAGTTCGCAGATCGGTTTTTATTTTAGCTTGATAAGTCCCGATTCCTTTACCTTCTTCTGTTCCTTGTTTTATTTTTGCTCTTAGCTTTTCTTCAAATACTTCTACTTTTTCTTTTGCTTCTGCATATTCTTTTTCTCTTTGAGCAATATTTTCTTCTCGCTCTTTCCACTGTTTTTCTAGTTGTTCGCGTGCTTCTTCTAATTCTTTGTATAATTGTTTTTTTTGTTGCTCGTATTCCGCTTCATCTAAATCTCTAGCTAATTCTAAATTATATTGATATTCTGTTTGTTCTCTTTGCTTATTTTTTTGATACTCTTCATTTCTTTGTTTTATTTCTCTTTGATGATTTTCTTGTTCTTTTAACCAGGCTTTTTTTAAATCTTGAATTTCTTGTTCTATATTTTCTTGTCGTTGACTTAATTCTTCAGTAAATTGTTTGGCACTTTCTTGATATTGTTGAATCAGATTATCGAGAGTATCGTCTTCAATTTCACTCAATTCATGTAGTTCTTCTAGTTGTTGTCTTTCTCGCTCGATCGACTCTTGTAATTCTTGTAATAAAGTTGCTTCAATAATTAATTTTTCGGAAAGATGACTTACTACACCACCAAACCCTGTTTGCAGTTGTTCTAATAGTTGAATTGTTTGATTCATATTTTTTTGAGATCCTGTTATTAGATTAACTTGCTCGACTTTTTTGGGCTTTACTTCAGAAGAAATAATTGTAGCTGTTCTTTTTTTTAGCTCGGAATCTAAAACTTTTTTCTGTTTTTCTAGTTCTTTATAAGCTGCTAAAATTTCTGCTTTGGTATTTTTTGAATTGATAGCCATAATCGATATTTAAAATGCTAAAATTTTTTATGTTTGGAGGAAATTAGAATATTTGAAACAAAATAATCAATATCTAATTTAAAAAACTAATAATTAAAAGCTTTATTTAATTACTATTAAAAGCTCTTAATGCTAAGTTTTGAGCCTGAGTATTAGCTTCTTGTAGCTGAGTTGTTAATTGGCTAATTTGTTGGGTTTGTCTTTCGATAGTAGCTTCTAAAGATTGTAGTTTTAGCTCATATCCTTGTTGCATCGCCGACCATTCTTTTTCGAGTAAATCTGTTTGTACTTTGGCTTTTCTTTCTGCTTCTTTTATAGCTTCCCCTTTAGCTTTGTTATATTCTTCTTTTAGTTTGTCTTCAAAGCCAGCTATTTTTTGGTGATTTTCTGCAAATTCTGCCCGATCATTGGTTAAGTATGTTTCTCTTTCTGCCCAATCTTTCTCTTTTTCTTGTTCTCTTTCAGTTAGTTCTCTTTCTTGTTGTCGTTTATCTTCTTCATAATTATCGGTTTCTATTTGTCTCTGTCTTGCTAGTTCGTATTGATATTCTTCTTCTTCTTGTTCTCTTTGTTGGGCTAAAATTTCTGCTTCTTCTGCTATTTTGACTTCAAATTCTGTTTGTTCTTTTGTCCAAGCTTTCCGTAATTGTGCCATTTCTTTAGCAATGGCTTCTCTTTGTACTGTTGCTTTTTCTTCTAATTGTCTGATTTTTTCTTGATGTTCTTGCCTTAAAATATGTAGGGCATCGGCAACTAACCTGACTTGGCGTAACTGTTGTATATGTTTTTGTTCGACCGCGATCGCTTTATTTAATTCTTCTAATTTATCTGATTCTGTGGTTAAAGTTTCTGTTAATCGATCGATAATATTGCCAAAATCTAATTGCAAGGATGCCATACTGTTAACAATATTATCGACAGTATAATCAACTGCTTTAGCTAATAGCTCTTGATTTTTTGCTTTTTCTGCTTCTTCTTCTCTAGTAGCTACTCTAGATTCTCTCTGTTGATAGTCAGCGAGTAGTTTATTAAAAGCAGACATAATCTTATCTTTACTGTCTATAGTTGCAGCTTGATTCATAATTATTCTCATAGTTTGTGATTATTTATTAGATAAAGGCGATCGAAACTCCTAACATAGTTAATGTGGGCTTGCCTGATGCTTAAATTGCCCAACCATCAGTCTTGGAGGTTTTATAATTTTGTTTGATTTTTTCATCAACTTTAAAATTATGGTATCCCAAGTTGATTTTTAAGTCAATAGTTTTGACAACCCAAATTTAGTACTCGATCGAATTATTTTTGACAGGTAAACATTCTCCCTAACTCCCTATTTCAAGGTTAGTGGAATAGGACATATAGTAAACTCAACTTTTTTAAGCGAGTTAAGCTTACAGCTAACTTTAAGCAATACAAGTTTCGATTAGTTTTTCTACGCCACTGACAGGAAAAATAGGCACATTTAATTTCTGACTAACCTCTTCTACCGTCAGATCGTCGAGAAATCTCGTATCATCATGTTTTAACATCAAAGCTGGTAATAAAATTCCCTCTCCTAAATCTCGTCCCGATAAACCTGCTAGTAAATCCTGTCCTGTGAGTAAACCCGTTACGGTAATTTCTTGTCCCCAATATTCACTACGAATAGCAGCTAAATTAACTGTTAATCCTTCTACCCTATTTAATTGCCGTACCAAAGGTTGAAAAGCTTGTTCTACCGCATTGCCTACTACCCAAGTAAAACGGCGCGATCGATTTATACTCTGAGGTAACATTTCCTCAGCAATGGACTGAAACTCTTTGATAAACAGACGAATAGAACCGACTCCATTACCAATTTGCGGATAATCTTCATAGTGAGATTCTGGTGGTAAATCTTGTCTGGCAATGAGAAACCATTCATCAGCTAACCACACCACATTACTACCAAATTGTTGCTGAAATTTCTTTTGTATAGCTTGTACCTGGGTAATAACTTCTGCTGCTTTTGCTTGAGTTACGGGAATTAATTCATCTTCTGAAGGGCGAAAACGAGTCAAACCCACAGGCACAACCGCTACAGAACTAACAGCAGGAATATCTTCCTGATGAAACGAGGCTAAATCCAACAGTGTTCTTTCTAAATGTACTCCATCATTAATGCCAGGACAGACAACCACTTGGGCATGAATTTGTAAACGTCTTTGTTGAAACCACTGCAACTGAGACATTATTTGTCCTGCGCGGGGATTTTTGAGTAAGCGAATTCTCACTTCTGGTTCGGTAGCATGAACCGAGACATAAAGAGGGGAAAGACGCATTTGTTCGATGCGTTGCCATTCTTTCTCTGTAAGATTGGTTAGAGTAAGGTAACTACCATAGAGAAAACTCAAGCGATAGTCGTCGTCTTTAAGATAAAGACTTTCCCGTTTACCTGGGGGTTGTTGATCGATAAAACAAAAAGGACAGCGATTATTACATTGAATTAAACCATCAAACAAAGCTGTCTCGAATTCTAGTCCGAGATTATCATCGTAATCTTTTTCAATTTCTAATTGATGAGTTTTGCCCGCAGCATCTATAACTGCTAATTCTAAATATTCGTCCGCACAAAGAAACTGATAATCAATTAAATCGCGGGGACGAGTACCATTAATAGAGACGATCGCATCACCTTTTTCAAAACCAATTTCTTCGGCGATCGAATCTGGTAATACTTTACTAATTTTGGCTGGTTGAATAGAAGCTTGACTCATTATTTAAATATTTTATCTATTTTACCGACAAACAGCCGATTATCTCTACGCAATCCAACCCAAAAAGATTGCGCCTAAAATAAAGATCCCAAATCCCAATCTATACCAAACAAAAACCCAAGTACTTCTTTTTTGTAAGAATTTAATTAGCCAGGCGATCGCCAAATAAGAAAAGATTGCCGAAGAAATGATTCCTGCAATCAAAGGTACTACCCCCGAACCACTAAACCCTGTTTCTATTGCATCTTTTAATTCTACTAATCCCCCCAAAGTAATGGCGGGAATTCCCAATAAAAAAGAGAATCTTGCTGCGGTTGCCCGTTCCAAATTAATAAATAAACCCGCAGTCATAGTAGAACCAGAACGAGAACATCCAGGAATAATAGCCATAGCCTGAGCTATACCCATTAAAACCCCATCTTTTGCCGTTAACTCTTTAAAATCACGCTTATGATTCCCTATTTTTTCCGATAAAGCTAAAAATAAAGACATAAAAATCGAAGCAAGGGCGATCGCACTCATACTTCTGAGGGGAGAATTATCGAAATCAGGGACAAAAATCTTAATTGCCAACCCACAGATGATAATGGGAATAGTACCGACAGCAATACCTACAGCCAACCAAAAGTCTTGAGATTCATAGTCAGACTTACTAATTGCTTTAAACATACCTGTAGTAATCTGGCTCAAATCCGACCAAAAATACCACAAAACCGCAGCAATACTACCCAACTGAATTACTGCCGAAAAACTCACTCCAGGATCGCCCCAACCTAAAAAGACAGGAACGGCTTTAAGATGAGCCGTGCTACTTATAGGAATAAATTCTGTCATTCCTTGGACAAAACCAAGGACTAATGCTTGAAAAATATTTACTTGCCCTACAACTTCATTACTAGTTACTGTTTGAGCATTAACTACAGAAGGAGCGATCGTTAATAAAGAAATAATTACACCCAGGCTAAAATAACCTATATAAGTTAAAGTAATACTCGTTCTTCTTGTCATACTTGGTGTTTTGTTTGGCTATATTTATTTATGTCGATTTTGGTAATTAGAAACAATTGTCTCTACGACCGAGAGGTCGATCGCCTTAGCCTCTAGAGCAATTGTACAATGTACAAAATTATCGCCCGATGAAGATTGTATGTCTAAATTGAAAAGCAAGCTCGCGCCAGTTTTTATCCTAAGTAGCGTAACCGTAGGTCTTACCACTCGACAAGATAAATTTTCGATATGATGGGAGAAGCAATAAGATAGAAAGACTAAGTACAATAAAACAATAGAGATTATGAGTTATGCAGCCTCTTCAGCTAGGGCAGAAATTAGCGAACTTCGACGTTTAAAAACTCTCTTACCCCCAGAACTGCAAAGTTGGGTAATAGTAGAAGGAACAACAGAAGTTAATCCTCCTTTAATTCGCTGCGAAGAAATTGGTAAAGACGAAATTGAAATTCAAATCGACTTAGCTAAATGGGAGAATCTCGCGATCGATCAACGGAATTTACTATTTTGGCATGAAGTAGCCCAGATTCAAAACGACACCATTCCCAGAGAAGGATGGGAAATGGCTGCTTTAGCCATCGGCTTAGGTGGTGCAGTCGGGGAATTATGGGTACAAGATGGCTTGTTGCTCTTATTGGCTTTAGCTCTTTGTGGTATTTCTGGCTACAGATTGTGGCAAAAAAATAACGGCGAAAAAACCTTACTCAATGCTTTAGAAGCAGATGAAAAAGCCATTACGCTAGCGACACGTTTTGGCTATACTCTACCCAATGCCTACAAAAGTTTGGGAAGTGCTTTAAAAACTCTAATAGAACAAACTCCTAACCGCCGTCAAAGAAAAAAATATGAAGAAAGGCTACAAGCTCTCAAGCGTAGTGCTGCAAAAGCTAAAGCTAATATGAAGTCGGGCAAAGAACCTCTTAATCGTCGCGAAAATCGTTTCTAATTTTTATCTAAACAGACAATATTAATTAAACTTAGAGGGAAAGCATTGATAAAAATAGAGTGATGAAAGTTAAAATACTCAACAAATGAGTGTTATGAATTAATGACTGAGCCAAACCTAAAACAGTGCTTTCCTTTATCCTATCCTCAGGATAACCCCGTAGTAAGATTACCAGAACGTCTGACTGTATTAGAAGCAGTCAATTTTAAACAAACTTTTTCTCAATTATTAGAAGGAGCAGATTCCCCTCCCGAACAAATAATTTTAGATTGTAGTCAGACTAACTTTATTGATAGTAGCGGAATTGGCGCATTAGTTAGCAACTTAAAAACGGCTCAAGCCCATAATACTGAGTTAATTCTCGAAGAAGTTCAACCTCCTGTTATGGCAGTTTTAGCAATGACAGGTCTAATCGATATCCTACAAATTCGTTCTGGTGCAGAATGGTCTGAAAAAGAGCAACCAGAAACTCACCCTTCAGTACGCTCTTGGGTCAAAAGAGCGATCGATATTGTTGGTTCTCTAGTCGGTCTATTCCTGACGGGAATAATTTTTTTGCCCCTGGTAATTGCAATTAAATTAGATAGTCCAGGGCCAATTTTCTTTCATCAAACTCGCTGTGGTTGGTTGGGTAAAAAGTTTGAGATTTGGAAGTTTCGCTCTATGTGTCAGGATGCAGAAGCTATGAAATCTAAAATTGAAAATCAAGCTAGCGGGGCAATTTTTAAAAACGATAACGATCCCCGAATCACTAAGGTAGGTCGTTTTTTGCGTCGCACCAGCTTAGATGAATTGCCTCAGTTTTGGAATGTCCTCAAAGGAGATATGAGTTTAGTCGGAACTCGTCCGCCTACTCCTGATGAAGTAGCTAAATATCAAGTTCCTCAATGGCAGCGTTTAGACGTGAAGCCAGGTATGACAGGAGAATGGCAAGTTAATGGTCGTTCCACGGTTCGAGATTTTGAAGATGTGATCGCACTCGATCTACGTTATCAGCAAAATTGGAGCTTGATGTACGATTTACAGCTAATTTTTAAAACTATTACGATCGTTTTTAATAAAAATAGTGGAGCTATGTAGTAGAAGTATCAAAGGTTTTGCTTATATTTCTAAATTAATTTATGTAATGGACAGTGAAAATCTGCAAAAAACTTAGGCATAATGTTATTAGGATATTGTGAGGATTTACAAAAGTTTATTAATTAATTTTTATTGCCGAGAATATAATTTGAATGACCCAAGAGAAAGAACTGCAACATTTTCATCTTCAAGTCAAAACTGAGTTAGAAGCCTTGAAAGAAGTTTTGCAATGGTTTGAAACTGTTATATTTCCTTCATTACCCCAAAAAACTGGTTGGCAATGTGAAGTAGCTTTGGTGGAGGCTTTTACTAATGCTGTCCGTCATGCCCATTATGACTTACCTAAAACCACTCCCATTGATTTAGAAGTAAAGCTATTTAAAAATTTTTTGGAAATGAGAATTTGGGACAGAGGTAGACCCTTCGATTTAAAAGCAAAATTAAAAGCCAATTCCGATCCGAGTGTTTCTCCATTAGAAAAAGAAGGAGGAAGAGGATTGCAATTTATGAAAAAATTAACTGACGATCTGCAATACCTCAATCTTCCCAATCGTCGTAATTGTCTGCTAATGAGAAAAAAATATGCTTCAGGACACAATAGCGAGTTAAATTTCTGCCAAGGCACGTTCGATCAGGCGAGATGCTAGAGTTTGAGTCCCCGTATGCTCGTAATAATTGGTAGTCATATCGAGAAAAGCAGCCACATAATCTAGCTTGTCATCCGAAAACTCGATAAAACCTTGAAACCCGCTCAAAACTTTTTGAGGGGTCAAATCTCGTTCATTAACAAAGTTAGCCATCCATCCTTTAACCGAGCTAAAACTATTGCCAATAAAATCTAATTGGCTACTAGGGTTATTACCTGGAATTAACTGGCTCACGCGGTTAAAAGTAGGATGATTGCTTAAATCTTGAGGGTTAAGACGACTGAGAGTAGATTCTGCTTTGATCATAAAATCTGGCCCTAAGGGAATTAATCCATCCACACAAACCAGAGCAGCCATACGCATCAAAGACTCTCCACTATATTCTCCTAAAGCTGCCACAAAATCACCAATGCTATCTCCAGGAATACCGTTGATTTGGCAAAAAGCCACTAACTCTACTACTAGTTTGATGGTTAGATCGATCGCCTGAGCTTTGTCAGGATTGGGGGTTACGCGAGTTAACAAACCACCCAGCAAGGGAATTTTGTCACCAACTTTGTTGGCCAAAGCTGCCGTTCCCAAAGCACTATCTGCTCTATCCACAGTTTGATAGAGCCACATCGCTTTTTGATATCCTTGGGATTTATCATTGTATAGCCAAACAGCGCGATCGCCAATTTGTTGAATCATCTCTTCATCGCTTTCTCCTGTTACCTCGCGAATCATGTTTTCAAACCCCACAATATTTTGCCATTCTCCAGGAACGACAAAATCTAGAGAGCGCAACATCATCACGGTAATATTATTCGTTGGTAACTCATTAACTAGTTCAAAAATTGGTTTACTCATAAAATTTGCTCCAGAATATGCATCAAATCCTCATAGAAAACGTCTTACATAATTAAGCTCGAGCTAATTTAATTGAGCTAAACCCTCAAGATCGAACCTTATCAACCATGTTTTACGATCTTCTTCAGTAAAGGAGTCATCACGAGAAAATATTTTAACCTGAAAGCGATCGGCGATCAGAACAGATGTTCCTGTTCTTCCTTGATTAACTGCTGGATAACCACCAATAGTTTCGGAACTTTGCTTAAACTTAGCAATAGCACTAGGATTATTGAGAGTATCGGAAATTGAGAGTACAGCTACTTCTAACCCATCTTTCTTTAATTTGGCTTCTGCGAAACCTTGCTTTTCTTGAGTATAAACTCGTTCATAGCCAGCACTATTATCGGGAAAAAATTGATTAAAACTACCACCAGATTTAGATTCCGCGACTACTGCCGTTGCCGCTTTATCTGTACTAGTTTGTTGGGCATCCTCAAAACGAGAAGCAGTCTGAGTACTACAAGAAGTAATCAGTAACGTAGTCCCCAATAAAAATACCAGTAATACTTTACGGAAAGAAGTCATGTTACTTTGTTCCTTAAATTACTTATTAAACTTATCTTTGAGATCGTCATTTTCGATGACTTTATCAAAACTTTAACAAAGATTAAGAAAAAATTGACTCAGATTTATAGTGGCTTCTAAGTATATTAGAAATTGTAACTATCTTTATAAAAAAAGGTGGAAAAGATAATAAAAAGACAAACTCATCTAACTTTAGCAATGGTATAACCGTTAATAAGTAGAGTAAACTAAAGCTGATTATTTGTCATCCTCTTTACAATTTAGAAGAAGTGTTTATATTTAATAAATCGACTAATTATATTTATGCGAATCCTTATTTATTCTTACAATTACTATCCAGAACCCATTGGTATTGCTCCTCTAATGACCGAATTAGCAGAAGGAATGGTGAAAAGAGGTCATGAGGTTCGAGTTCTAACGGCTATGCCCTGGTATCCTGAAGGAGAAATTCATCCTTTATATAGAGGTAAGTTTTTTTTAACCGAAAAAATTAGAGGAGTAACGGTTCAACGCTCCTATATCTGGACGAGTAAAGTACGTAATCTCAGAAATCGGATTGGTTTTGAATTTAGCTTTATGTTCTTTAGCTTAATTCAAGCTCTTAAAGGATGGCGACCTGACGTAATTTTGTTAACAGTGCCAGGTTTACCTGTATGTATTCCCGCAGCCCTATTAGGCGGAATTTATGGCTCGCCAGTGATACTTAATTTGCAAGATATTTTACCAGATGCAGCCGTTCACGTTGGCTTGATTAGCAATAAAAGATTAATTAAAATCCTTAAGAATTTAGAAAGATTTGCCTATAGAATCGCTACTAAAATCAGTGTAATTGCGGATGGTTTTACCAAAAATATTGTAGCTAAAGGAGTGTCTTTAGAAAAAATAGTTGAGATTCCCAATTGGGTTGATATTGATTTTATTAGACCTTTGCCTAAAGAAAATAATGAATTTCGTCGGCTCAACAACCTAGAAGATAAATTTGTAGTTCTCTATTCAGGAAATATTGCTCTAACTCAAGGTCTAGAAACAGTAATTGAAGCTGCCAGTCACCTTCAACATATTCCCGATATTGCAGTAGTAATTGTTGGAGAACAAAAAGCCTTAGCTAGACTTCAAAAATACTGTTTCCAATGTCAAGTTGCTAATGTACATCTTTTTCCGTTCCAACCAAGAGAAAAATTGCCAGAAATGCTAGCAGCAGCAGACGTAGGTTTGGTAGTACAGAAGAAAAATGTCCTTGATTTTAATATGCCTTCCAAAATTCAAGTACTTTTAGCTAGTGGTAGAGCAATTATTGCTTCAGTACCAGCAACAGGGACAGCAGCTAGTGCGATCGCGAAAAGTCAGGGAGGTATTGTTACTCCACCAGAAGATCCCAAATCTCTAGCCAAAGCAGTAGAAGAATTGTATTATAATCGCGCTCGATTGGTACGCTTAGGCAACCAAGGAAGAGCTTATGCGGAAAAAAATTATGCCTTTGAATCCGCTTTAGATAAATACGAAAAATTATTTGCCTCTGTAGTAAGAGCTTAAACTAATATGAAGAATATAAATCAATAACCCTATTAAGGTTTTTTGGGCTAATAGTTTTAGAGTAATGAGCGAACTTCTCCGCGAGCGGATCTTAAGTTGGTTGGCAGATAATGTTTCTCCTCAACGTATAGAGCATATATTAGGAGTAGAACAGACTTCAATCCAGCTTGCTAGATCTCATCAAGTCGATCCAGAAAAAGCAGCTAAAGCAGGTTTGATGCACGATCTGGCTAAATTTTTCCCTCCGAAAAAATTATTAAAAATTGCTCAAAAATCGGGGATTGAAATCGATCCTGTCTGTGCGACTCATCCTCATTTACTTCATGCTAATGTCAGTGCAGTGGTTGCTCGGCAAGAATTTGGAGTAGATGAACCCGAAATCTTAGAAGCAATTAGTAATCATACTTTAGGTCTTCCTGGGATGAGCAAACTTAGTTGCGTGGTATTTATTGCCGATGCTTTAGAACCCAATCGCGGTGACAATCCTGAATTAAATTCTCTACGTTTACTTGCTGCAAATAATCTTTATAAAAGCTTACATCAAACTTGTGATTATTCTCTAAGATATCTAATAGATAGCCAAAAAATTATTCATCCTCGCACTATCTTAACTCGTAACTGGGCATTGAAAATGAGCAAAAAAAAAGCCAAGCATAATAAGAAAAAGTAAAATAATTGCTTTGTTGACCTGAGTTGATGGGATGTTTATGAGCTAAAGGTGCAAACTGTTTAGTTCTCTCGACTATCCTTAACGATCTAAAAACATATTTTTTTTTAATGGGAAACTCAAAACAATATCAAATACAAGAAGAAGTCACCAAACAAAATCAATCTAACTCCGAGCTATCCGTTAATAGCGAACAATTAGCATTAGCCATAGCTGACGCTGCTGATGATAAAAAAGCTAATGATATTGTTCTACTAAAGGTAGCAGATATATCTTATTTAACCGATTATTTCGTGATCGCTACTGGATTTTCTCAAATTCAGATTAGAGCGATCGCCGAAGAGATCGAAGCTAAAATTGCTGAGAACTTTCAAAGAAATCCAATTCGGGTCGAAGGAAAAACAGAAGGAAATTGGATTTTACAAGATTATGGGGATGTAATCGTCCATCTTTTCCTTCCAGAAGACCGAGAATATTATAATTTAGAAGCGTTTTGGGGACACGCGGAACGCGTTCAATTTCGAGAATCAAGTTAAATATATTGAAAATTATGAGAAAAACTACTGTGAGCTTCTGCCCAGTTCCGCTAGAACAGAGACCAATAAATGAATATGAGGAGTTAAAAACTTCCTGGTTTTTTAGTTGGGGCAATTTGCAATTAAGCATATACGTCAAAAAGCTAGCTTGGGTTAGTTTCTGGAGTTTATTAATTTCAGCCCCCATTGCTGCTGCTAGTTTTTCTCCTACCATATATCCAATTAAATTTATCCTTACCAGTCTGGGAGGAGCGGAAATATTGTTAGCCTTAGTTCTGGTTAGACTATATTTGGGTTGGTCTTATATTAATGACCGTCTTCAACGAGACAGAATATTTTATGAAGAGTCTGGTTGGTATGATGGACAAACTTGGCTCAAACCAGACACAATGCTCAACCGCGATCGCTTGATTGTTTTGTACGAAATTAAGCCTATTTTTAGGCGTCTAAACAGGACTTTTCTTAGTTTGTTAGGATTAACCTTAATCGGCAGTATAACTTGGCTAGTTTTAGGATAAACTCATCATACTTAACTTATTTGCGATTAAATATCTTAATTAAACAATATTTCAATTTATTTTCTTTATTCTTTGTTTCTCAATTGTTATGATGAGGGACTATCCCTTCTGTAAACAGTTGAGAAATCGCTATGTTAAACGATAAATGAAATGACCAGAGGCAAAAAAAACCAAGCACCCAAGTTAGAAGTTCAATTATTACGCGAAGGCATTGTTGAGTCTGTTCATCAAATAGAAGCAACAGTTTGCGATCGTCGAGGTCGTGTTTTATTAGTAGCAGGTAATTGTGAAACCTCTAGTTTTATGCGTTCTGCACTCAAGCCTTTTCAAGCCTTAGCAGTTATTACTACAGGAACTTTGGCTAGATACGATCTCAATGACAAAGATTTGGCAATTATCTGTAGCTCCCATCGAGGGACAATCGAACAAGTAAGACAAGTATTTAATATATTGTGGCACGCGGATATCGAACCGTCTGCACTTCAATGTCCTATTCCCCTAGGAAAACGCAGTTCTCTAGAAAATACTTGCTCTGGTAAACACGCAGGTATGTTAGCCGTTTGTCAGCAACGCAATTGGTCTTTAAAGACCTATACAGATCGTTCTCATCCCGTGCAGCAACTAATTTTACAGAAAGTAGCTGAATTACTAAGAATACCAAAAGAAGAATTTATTAGCGCGAGAGATGATTGTGGCGCACCGATTTACTCTATGCAACTGAGACAAATGGCTTATCTTTATGCTCAACTCGCCTCTGGTCAAAGTTTAGATTTGGAAAGAATTGTCCGTGCTATGACTTATCACCCCACCATGGTTGCTGGTAACGATGCTTTCGATACCGAGTTAATGCGTTTGATGGAAGGAGAAATAGTTAGTAAATCGGGTGCAGAAGGCATACAATGTATTGGTCGTGTTGGAGAAGGCTTGGGTTTGGCAATTAAAGTAGCTGATGGCGCAAAACGAGCTAAATACGCGATCGCTATTCATCTACTCAAACAAATGGGCTGGATTAGTCCTACCGTTGCCGAAACTTTAGCCGAAAAATTCATGAAACTGTCAGAATACAAGCGTTTGCAGCCTGTTGGCGAGTTAGTCATGCTATAAATTTTGCCAAAATATTGTAAATTACACAACTTTCCTGCTATAGTAGGAAAGGCGTCGCGGGATAGAGCAGTCTGGTAGCTCGTCGGGCTCATAACCCGAAGGTAGGTGGTTCAAATCCGCCTCCCGCCATTTTCCTCTATTGTTGTACAGTAACTAACTGTTTGTCATAGTTAACAAGTTAGTGTCATCTTTCTAAGCCGTTGAACCAATAGTTGGAGCAATTTCCCTCTGGGATCGAGAAACAAGAGATCGTCCTAAAATGGTGTTCCGCGATCGCAATAATCAGCAAAAACGCGATCGCCAAAACTTCAAGCCATCTTAAAATTAGATTAAAACCAATAAATTAATATTCTAAATTTACCCATTACTCATCTTTTTCGATTCAGACAATAATCTGCATCAGATAAAGCTTGAGGTAAATAGTCTACTAACCACTTATCAAGAACAGTACGTTGTCGTTCAGTACGAAGAAAGGCGTTAACTGTATTGCGCCATTGAAGATCGTCTTTAGGTAAAATTAGCCCATAAAAATCACAAGTCAAAGGGTATTCTGGTATTAACTGGTAATTTTCTACAGCTAAATTTTGTTGATTCATGGCGCCTGAGAGCAAAGCTGTATCACTAACAAAGGCATCGATGCTAGCGTTAGTAACTGCGGTAACGGCCTCGACTCTCCCATTTTCACCCTCAAAATAAACAACTTCTGCCTCAGGATAAGTTTCTTGGATGAATTGAGCAGTAGTACTATCTTGAAGAACTCCTGTTTGAATTCCTTCAAGACCATTTTTTAAATCAACTTGGGTGCCGTTGTTAACCAAAAAACGAGTACCAGTAGCAAAAAAGAGATCGGAGAAAATAGTATTGTCAAGATCTTTTCTGATGGTATTAGGACCACATTCAAGGTGAACTAGGTCTTGCTGCACCAGTTCAAAACGATTTTCGAGGGTAGATGGTAATTTAACAACTTCGATTCCCGAAGCAATATTTAATTTTTGGGCTAAATATTCGGCTAAAGAACTAGCTAAATCCTCACAATAACCTGTCCATAAATCATTCTGGCTGTCTATATACCCAAAAGGAGCTGCATCACTCCTCATCGCCATTTTCAGCGTCTTCGTATTTTGGAGTTGAGTTAGGATATTGACCTGTTTTTGAGGGACAACTGCTACTAATGTTTCCGGAATCGGTGAACTAGGAGGAGTTTTTCCATAGGCAAGTTCTAGTTGTTCTGAGGTTAAAGAGGTTACTAGATGTAGGGGAAGTTCTTCTGTACTCAGACTTTGGGCATAGGCAGAACTGAGATAGGGTTGGTAATCAGCGCTATTGCGTAAATGCACTTCAAAAAAAGCTAAAGTCATAGCCTTTAAATAATCTCTAGCCAGGTCGGGGCGTACTCCTTGTAAGAAGTCTGGCATATTGGCAACACCTTCGGGGCTACTGCTAGAGTTATGAGTTCCTCCCACCATTACTCCTAAATATTTGTTTTCAGTTGTTAACCAGAGAAAGGGATGGGCTTGTTCTTCAATAAAAGGAGTTATAACATCGTCACTACCGCCCAACAACATAGTCGGGACAGCGATTTTGCCCATACTTTCTGGTCCCAAAATTGAACTGGTTAAGGGGTTGACCGCAACGACTGCTTTAATTCGAGTATCTTGTAAATTATAATTTCCTGGTGGCAAATGGCGAAAACGACATTGCAGTAGTTCAGAAACATTGAGAGTCGGTTGATTTGGCTGGCATATTTGGCTAATTCGATCTAGGTTAAGAGGTGCCCCAGAAAGCACTAAAGCCGTATTGCCCCCAAAAGAATGCCCCAGAACTCCTACTTGTTCCCAATTGATAAGTCCTTGGAATTCTGGATAATTCTCGATTTGGTTGAGAAGAAATTCCACGTCTAGAGGACGATTAAAAAACTCTATTGGACTGACAGCAAAACTCAGTTTACCCTGCAAAAAATCTTCCTTAAACTTGCTATTGCTACCAATATGTTCAGGGACAACAACGATATAGCCGTAGCTTGCCAGATGTTCCGCTAAATAATTAAAGTGAGAGCGATCTGAAGTAAAACCATGACTCAATACTACTAGAGGAGCAGGTTGTCTGAGATTGTCTGGCAGATAAAAATCGGCTTTAATATTATAGTCAGCGGAAAACCCTAATCTAGTTTGACGAGCTTGTTGAATTTTAAAGCTCATCGTCTTTTGCGTGACATCGTAAGCTCCGCGAGCTCGCAGATCTCGCAGTTGACTAAAACTTAACTTTTGCTGTGAACTAATTTCACTGTTTGCTTGTTCTGCGATCGCCTCAATCGTAGTTTCATTGTAAGATAAAAAGTTTCCAACCTCTTTAATCAAGGAGAAAATCAATCCACTGTTCAGTTGAATCTCCCGCGTAGGAAAATGACGCATGACGTTAATTGCCGTTAAACCTTCAGCGTCCGCTGCTGCTAAAATAAGAGCCGAACGTATCGCATATAAACCATTGCGTTCTGGATGAGTATAGATTGCAGTTCCTAGTTGCCGCAGGAAATCTTCTCCCATCGGCATATTAGTCATCCGAGAAATAGTGGCGGGACTAACATCAAACTTTTTCTGCAATGCCTTGCGAAATCGTTCTAAAGTCTGGGCATCTAAACGTCTAGCATAGAAATTAAACTCAGGAGTAATTTCCCCTTCCTTCGCAAAAACTTCTAAAGAATCAACTGAGAGATAAAATTCTCCGAAAATAGGAATCGTAAAACTAATTCTTTCTGCTCCTAGACTGGGTTTCGGTTTCAATGCCAGAGACATTAAACCTGTAAGAATACTTGTAAAAAGTACTTTTATGATTTTTTTTCTGATAATAGTTGACATCATTCTAAACTATAAAATTACAAGCTTTCAAATTGGGTTGATTCTTGAATATTCTCATTGTTTGGCTGACCTGCCTGACAATCATCAAGAACTTCTCCTACGTAAGGCAACAACTCTTTAAACCAATTCTCCCAAATCTTGTCTCCTTGACCACTTTTAGCAATCCAAGAGTTGACCGTGTTATGCCACTGGGAATTTTTTGCCCCTTCAGGAAGAATCATGCCGTAAGCAGCACAAAGGGGACGATTACCGACTAAAGGAGTGACTAAAGTGTATTTTTCGGGATTGATGTCCAAAGCTAATGCGGTTCCTTCCAAAAGAATGCCATCACTAGCAAATCCATCAATTTCCTCAAGTTGTACTGCCGCTATCCCTTGACTTCTGCGCTCAAAAGAGTCGTCAATTCGTTCGTCGGGATAGACTAGTCTAAACTGTTGCTCATTAGTCGTCCCTTTAATGATGCCGATAGTTCCAGTTTGCAGACTTTCTTCTGTCGCTTCTACTCTGACAAATACTTGGGTTGCTGTGACAAAAAAAGGTTTGGAAAACTTAATTCCATATTCTTGTTCTCGCTCAACGGTGATCGTATTCGGCCCGCATTCGAGATGTACCGTACCATCTTTAACTAGATCCCAGCGGTTTTGGGTCGTTGACTTCACGATCTCTATCTTGATAGTTTTCCCCAGTTTTTGACTCAGGTTTTCTGCTAAGGAATTAGCAAAATCATTACAGTATCCAGTCTTTTCTCTTCCGAATCCAAACAGAGGAGAATCGTCTCTAATGCCAACTTTTAAAATACCAGTTTTCTTAATCTCTTGCTCAACTGTACTGGCTTGACTAACTTGAGAACCAAGAACGGAGATAGCAATGCCACAAAAAGCAATAGCTAATTTGAGTCGCAGATTTATCATCTTTATATTTGTAAATTTTTTGATTGTATTAACAAGTCTATTTATTTTGTCCCTACTGTAACAATATCATCAGACCTCATCAGTAGCAGCCAGTTTAGGGATTTATTCGACTATCCAGTAAGCGTTGCTACGAGGCCTAATCGAGTGAATTTAGTATAGATTACACGCCGATAAATAAACTAAAATCTGCGCCAAGATTTCTCAACAGTAAAGATATCAAACCAACTGCTAGAGTGACCTGTATAATTCCACATCTCTTGCTATCAAAGAATTGTAGCTTTTTGGCTTTTACTCTGATCTATTTCTGATCTAGAAATATCTTAAAAAAGGTACTTCCTAAGCCTAAAGAACGCGGTGAGGAAACAGCGCGAAATTTGTCTAGGTACAATGAATTTATCAAAAAAATGGTGGCGGCGGCGGTATGGAAGATATTTATATATCAGCGGCAAAATTGAGTTTAATGATGGGTATTGGGGCGAGAACTATTGAAAGATATAAGGCGCAAGGAAAGATAGAGGGAAATAAGAGCGGTTATGGGGTGATATCTGCTTATAAGTATTATGTGGAGTTGCTTAAGGAAGATCTGGAAAAAAAGCAGCAACAATTAGACCAACAGAATGATGTTGCTCAACCTATAAGGATTGTCAACTTGAAGGTTGAAAAGTTGGAGGCGGAGGTGAGGGAAAGGAATGCGATCGCGGATATTAAGGAGTTGGAGCGAGATAGGTTACAGGGGAGTTTGGTTAATGCGGAGGAGGTGGTTAACTATTACAAGGATTTGGTGATTCGGGCGAAGGCGAAGTTTTTGAGTTTGCCGGATAAGTTGGCTTTGGAGTTGTCGGGAATGAGCGAACAAGGGGAAATTCAGGAGTTATTGCAGCTTCGGATTGATGAGTGTTTGAGTGAGTTGAGCAGTGAGAATGTGGAAATGGCTGATCTGCCAGTTGATGATTTTGCAATAGAAGATCAGTCTAGTGATAGTGAATGAGGTATTTTGCCCATTATGAAAGTATGGGTGTATTAAACAAGATTAATTGTGGTTTTGCTCCGCCAGAACGTTTAACTACAAGTGAATGGGCGGAAAAATATTTTCAGCTTCCGCCGACGAGTGCTGAGCCTGGTAACTGGTATCGCGATCGCTGTCCGCCACAACAGGGAATTATGGATGCTCCTTTTGAGAAGGGGATTAATAAGGTGACTTTGATGTGTAGCGCTCAGATTGGTAAGACGACGATTGGGAATGCTACGATCGCGCGTTTTATGCATCTCGATCCCTGTGCGATGATGTTGACTCAACCGACAATTCAAATGGCGGAACGCTATAGCAAGGAAAAGCTTGCGCCGATGTTGCAGGATATTTCGGTGTTGAGCGATCGCGTTCTGAGGAAAACTCGAAATAGTAATAGCACCATTCTGATGAAATTGTTTCCAGGGGGGTTTTTATCTCTTTCTGGGGCGAATTCTCCCTCGTCATTGGCTAGTAGCTCCATAAGATTGTTTCTGGGGGATGAGGTGGATAAATATCCACCCTCCGCAGGAAATGAGGGAGATCCGGTTAAGTTAGCAGTGGAGCGAACTAATACTTTCTGGAATCGCTTAATTTTTCTCTATTCCACTCCTTCGATTAAGGGTGCATCGCGGATTGAGAAGAGTTTTTTAGAATCTGACCAGAGATATTATTTTGTGCCTTGTCCTGAGTGTGGCCATGAACAAAATTTGATTTGGGAGCGGATCGAATATGCGGAGAAGGGAACGGAGCGGGCAGATCCAGAATCGGGGGTTTATTACATCTGTGAGAAATGCTATCGCCCTATAGCGGAAAATCAAAAACCGAAGATGTTGCGAGCTGGCAAGTGGAAGGCGACGGTGGAACCCAAGGATAAGCGTCATGCTGGTTTCCACCTTAACCGTTTGTATTCACCTTGGGTTAGTTGGGTGGATATTGCGCTAGATTTTGAAGCGTCACGGAAAGATCCCCAACAGCATCAGGTTTTCGTGAATGCTACTTTGGGTTTGCCCTATGAGGTGGTGGCAGGAGAGCAATTAGAATGGCAAAAGCTGGAAGCTCGTGGCAGATCTGCCAATTACAAGAAGGGTTTTGTGCCAAATGGAGCGTTATTGCTCACGGCGGGGGTTGATGTGCAGGGCGATCGCCTCGAATGTTCGATTTGGGGTTGGGGTCGGGGTGAACAGGCTTGGTTGATTGACCATATTGTGATGTTTGGGGATACGCTCGGTGAGCAAGTCTGGAATCAGTTAGAGACTATTACTACTAAGCTTTACAAGCATGAGTCTGGTGGTGTGTTGCGGATCAGGGCAACCTGTATTGATAGCGGATATCGGACTCAGGATGTTTACCAGCAGATTCGTAAACGAGCTTTTTTACATTGGTTTGCGGTTAAGGGTGTGTCGGGACAAAATAAGCCGATTATTGCTGTTCCCAGATACCAAGAGATTAATCATCGTGGGGAGAGGATTAAGCGGGGGATTAAGTTGTACGCGATCGGGGTGGATTTGGCTAAGGAGACTCTCTATGCGCGATCGAGAATTGAGGAACCAGGAGCGAAGTTTTTGAATTTTCCGAATGATTTAGATAGTAATTGGTATGAGGGTTTTTGTAGTGAGGTACAGGTGCAGAAACATAAGAATGGGCAGGCGTTTTATGTTTGGGAGAAGTTAAGCGGGGTACGGAATGAGGCGCTGGATACTAGTGTTTACGCTTTAGCAGCGGCGCATTTGGTGGGGTTGAGTCGGATTAAATCGAAAGAAGAAGAAAAAGATTTAATAGTAGAAAAAGTTGTTACAGAAACTTCAAATCAACTAATAAAAAAAGCTCACAGTCAAATGCGAATTAGGAGAAAAGCAAACGGAATTAAGGTTTACTAAAAAGCAAATGGCACGTTTTTTTTGCCGCTAAATTTGTCACCAACTCACAGCGATGATTATAAGTATTACTTTCTATCTTTCCAGTCCTTTCTAATCTTCCACGGCAGAGATGCCATCACATAAGTTGCGGTCTGATTCATTGACATTAGGATTATGCTTTAGATAGTCTATTATTTCTTGACACGCTTGAGCAAGCATATAATCAAAGTTAAAATTCTTCCAGAGCCTCGCCGCTCTGTCAGATGAAGCAGTTATGATATATTGGCCATCAGGACTAAATTCGGCACTTCTGACCAAATTCTGATGACCTTCAAGGGTAGCGACTAATCCTCCCTCCCTAGTCCAGAGCTTCGCTGTGCCATCATATGAAGCGGTTATGACATATTGGCCATCAGGACTAAATTCGGCACTTGTGACCGGCCCCTGATGGCCTTTAAGGGTAGCGACTAATCCTCCCTCCCTATTCCAGAGCTTCGCTGTGCCATCATATGAAGCGGTTATGACATATTGGCCATCAGGACTAAATTCGG
>JBFRWK010000140.1:0-2921 GCA_051439545.1 Xenococcaceae cyanobacterium
GTCTCTATCGACACGCCTAATATTTTGGCTGCTTCTCCTATCTTGATAAATCTTTTGGCCATATCTACAGATTTTACAAGATATGTTGAGATTGTTTCAGATTTTTGTTAACTGTTATTAACCCTTGAGTGTTTTGCCATCGATGGGAATGACCTGTGCGCCTAAATCTAGGACTAAACTATTCAACCAACTATTAAAGCTTCGCTCAAAGGAAGTGGGCGATATCCGCTCAAATAACCGCCGATAAGTATCGGCACTGGGAATCCCAAAAGGCAATGCTAAAAACCTCGACAGCCAACGTTCATGACTCACTCCATAAGTTTCGATATCTTCCCAACCTGAAGCTCCACCAATCGTAGCCAGTAGTGCAATCATCACAATACTGATAAATGGATGGAGAACTCCTTGCTTTCCTCGGGGATCTGTTAACTTTTCAAAATGATGGGTCAATTGTTTCTGAACTTCGTTGCAATCACTAGCTGGCAGCAGCGATCGATGTTTGCTTCTGTTTTCTTTAGAGATAGACTCTTTACCAAAACCTTTGACCATTAGGAATCCTGATTATGAAATGGATTCTATAAGCATATTACAGCTTCATTTTTCTTGCGCTTACCCTGCCACAAAGACCCCTGGCACGTTCAAGTATTCGAGTCTGAGAAAGTACAGGAATTAGCCGACTTAAAACGCAGAGAGTTAGAAGCTTCTATTAATGTAGAACGGGTGATCGCAACTCTGGATGAAGCCAAACTCAACTATCAAAAACAACAGTATGAACACAGTCTTAAAGTATCTGACTATCAAACATCATTGCAGAAGCAGCAGGAGCAAGTTAACTCGCTACAGTCCCAACTGGATAAAGTTGATGAGGAATTGGAGCAATTGACCTCTGTTTATTCTCCTTATCGGGGAAAAGTAAGACGGGTAAAGATACTCGGACAGAACGAGCGATCGATTACTGCTGAAGTTACTTTAGATATTAGGGGTGGGAAGTAGGGAGCGTGATTTTCTGAACAGATCGTTGATGCTGAGATTGATGAAAATGAGGCGGTATAAAATATAAAACCTGGGCAATTGAACAGTTATAAATTTCGACAAAATCTTTAATGGTTTTTTATAAAAAATATTTGCTATTAAAGTATTTGTAGTAGTGGCGAATTTTAAATAGGACTTACTAATTATTTTTTAAAATGCTATAGCAGTCCTAAATGATTCGTGAAAAACAACCGTAAAGCGAAAGTTTGGGAAAATCAAAAATTTGACGTTCTGTAGCTAATTCAAATAGTCTTTTGGCGATCGCGAATGAAGAACAAAGAGAGTAAAATTCGCGCACAAAACGTTTGGCAGACAACCAAACATCTTCAATGGGGTTTTGTTCGGGAGCATTAGGGGCAAATCGGATACAAGTGATTTTCCATTTTTTCGGCTCAAATCCCTGATTGAGTGAATCAAGGTAACTTTTAACTTCCTTAGAACGATGGTAACTGGCACCATCCCAAATCACAGCAATACGACTTTGTGGATATTGTGCTTGCAAATATTTGAGAAAAGCGATGGTAAATTGAGATTCACCTTTTTGGTACGGTTGAACCAATAGTTCATGAGTCTGTAGGTCAATTGCACCATAGTAGGTCTGTTTTTGTTTCTCATTAGTCATCGGCACTGTAACTCTTTGGTCATTGGTCACAAGTTAAGCTTGAGTCGCAGTTGTCAAGAGGGTTTGAGCATTTGGGGAAAAGAAGAAAAGGCGCGAATTTTTCTGTCGTTCAGGGAACGGAGCAATAATCAGTCGAACCAGAGGTTTTCGTATCGATTTAACTATTCCTAAATCTTGATTCTCTGGTGCAGTAAAATATTTAATCGGGTCATCAGTTAAACCTTTTTGATGAGCGACAGAGAAATGATATAGACCACGATAAATCATTTCTAAAGAAATACGGTCAGTAGGTAATGCTAACTCATCAGCTACAGCATCACCTAAATCCATCAAAACAGCATAGAATAACCAAGTAGCCCAAATCTGTAATTGAATTCCATTAATTGAACCAGTCCATAAATAACTTAAACCAAGTAATCTTTTGACAGTATTAAAAGCCTGTTCGATGCGCCATCTTTTACGATACAAGTCAGCCACAACATAGGGTGGTAAAATCTCTGGTTCAAGAACACTGGTCACGTAAGAATGCCAAATTTGGGAGGAGCGTACTTCAATTAAACGAACGGTGATATAGGGAGTTCTCTTGGTTCCTGAACCTAAACGAATTAAGCGATCGCGAATTGAATAGCTATCAGTAAAAGTCTGTTCGACTTTAATAGATGCACCTTTTTTTAGACGAGTAATAAAATGAACTTTTTGCTCAATTAATTGAAGCCAGAAACTAAAATGATAGAAGCCTCTATCTAATAAGAGTAATGTTTCTGCTGTTACTAGATTTAAGATATCTTCTTCCAGCTTGGTATCATTCACTCTTGGATTCTCTTGAAACCAAATTTCTACAGGGAGTCTCGTAATTAAATCAATTACAACCCCGATCTTTCCCGCCAATTGACCCTTGGGGACATCTTCGAGACTTTTCAATTTTTTAAATAATGCTTCCAATACTGAACTATCTACAATCCAAATTTGAGAAAATTTGGACAAAGTAAACTGGACACTTTCGGGCAATGGTCGATGTTCTCTTTTGTCCCAAGCTGATTTTAAATGGGGTAATAAATCCTTAAGCACTCTCTCAAATAACTCCGCGGGAAAAGTTAAAAATCTACTGGATACAGCTTGCTGACTGATTTGAGTTGGATTAGGAGCGACGCAAAAAAGTGGCATCGACTGAACCCAGTCTCTGCAAGCATTTGAGTCCAATAGAGTTGGAAACTTTTTAGGGGAAGAAAGTTCTAGAATTGTCTCAAAAACCAACGATCGCCTTTTT
>JBFRWK010000141.1:0-10031 GCA_051439545.1 Xenococcaceae cyanobacterium
TTGGCTTTCAAACTATTGATTTGTCTAGGTTCGGGGCGTTGTTGAGTTGTCTTTTCTCTCAACCGCGCATTTACCAATCTACATCCTTCTTCTTGGCTTGTCAACCCTTTTTTTCTTCTTTTTTTCTTTTTTTCTTTTTTTCGATGTCTACTAAAGAGCTATAATCTTTGCAGAATAGGGATGATATGAATTTATTTTTTTTGGGAAGCTCAAAAAAATTTATTTTTGCTTCTGTCTTCCTTGACGATCGGATTTTAGTGTTTTTGAGGTTTTAAAGTGTCTCTAAATTTTCAGGAAATTATTGCTACTCTAAATAATTTTTGGAGTGAGCGCGGTTGTTCGATTGTTCAACCCTATGATACAGAGAAGGGTGCAGGAACTAAAAACCCTCATACTTTTTTAAGAGCTTTGGGGCCAGAGCCTTGGTCTGTTGCCTATATAGAACCTTGTCGTAGACCAACGGATGGACGTTATGGTGAAAATCCGAATCGTTTTCAACATTATTATCAGTATCAAGTGCTGATTAAGCCTTCTCCCGATAATATCCAAGATATCTATTTAGATTCTCTCAAAGCTTTGGGTATTCAACCAGAAGATCATGATATTCGTTTTGTAGAAGATAATTGGGAAGATGCTGCGGTAGGTGCTTGGGGTACTGGTTGGGAAGTTTGGTTAGATGGGATGGAAATTACTCAGTTTACCTATTTTCAGCAATGTGGAGGAATAGATTGTCGTCCTGTTTCCATCGAAATAACTTATGGTTTAGAGCGATTGGCTATGTATCTTCAAAACGTAGATTCCATCAATAAGATTAGATGGAACGATCGCCTCAGTTACGGAGATATATTTTTACAAGGAGAAATAGAACAGTGTACCTATAATTTTGAAGCTTCTAGTCCTGATTTATTGTTTAGTCTGTTTAATATTTACGAACAGGAGGCAAAACAATTAATTGAGCGAGAACTAGTTATTCCTAGCTTGGATTATGTTTTAAAGTGTTCTCATAGTTTTAATTTATTGGATGCTAGAGGAGTAATTGCGGTCACTGAAAGAACTCGCTATATCGGGAGAATTCGTAATTTAGCCAGACAGGTTGCTCGTTTGTATGTCCAGCAAAGAGAGAATTTAGGATTTCCTTTACAAACTACTTAAAGGTGCTAAGGCAACTATCGGCGATCTATTAGTCTGTCAAATTTGAATTGAAACAAAGCGAAAGTTTAATCTCAAGCTCAATTAAAATCTGGATTAATTAATTTACCTACATTATTTACACATTAGAGCAATGAGAGCTACAAATATAAATGTTAAGTTTGGTTAATTTGAGAAAAAGAATATGGAAAATTTGAGTGAATTCCTGCAACCGATCGCGGATTGGTTTAGTAGTTTAGGCACACCCGAACCGATAGTTCATTGGGGGCATCCTATCATGATGGCAATTGTAGTGTTTGTCATGGGGAGTTTTGTTGGTTTAGCAGGATGGCGCGGTAGACTCATGGCGGAAAGCAATACAGAAGTGGCGATCGCCAATCGTGCAGATCATCGCAAAATAGCACCTTTAATGTACTTTTTCTTGGCTGCTGGTTATACTGGTGGGGTTTTATCTCTAGTGATGCAGCATGAACCAATTTTATCTAGTCCCCATTTTTGGACTGGCTCGATTGTACTAATTTTACTAACTATTAATGCAGTTATTGCTGCTACTGGCTTTACCGGTAATAAAGCTATATCCAGAACTATTCATGCTTATGTTGGTAGTATTGCTTTAGGACTTTTATTGATTCATGCCATACTTGGGCTAAAACTTGGTTTATCGATCTAATTTGACAACTGAAAGTTTATTTAATCAAATAGATTTTTGCGGACAAAGTAAAAAGGGGAAAGGAAATTAACCTTTCCCTTTCATTTTTGTTTAGACCAGATTATAAATATAGTTGCTCTTTGGGAATTAATCTTTTTTAATACCTGAGATTAGTAATAGATCGAGTGATATTTAATACTTACTTTTATCTTGGCTAAGGTAAAATTTGCTGCAAGAAGATTACAGAGATTACTCGTTCAAGAAGTAGAGATTAAATGGTTGGTTATCTTGTTTTCATAACGATTTCAACAAGTTTGTTTGCCTTATTTGCTTTAGGCTTAAATTTACAATGGGGCTTTACGGGCTTAATTAATTTTGGTCATGTGGCTTTTATGACTGTAGGTGCGTATGCCACAGTGCTACTAAGTAATAGAGGTGTACCTTTGCCTATAGCCATTATGCTTGGGGCAGCGATCGCTTCTCTATTAGGATTGCTAATTGGTCTTTTTACTTTGAGATTGAGAGAAGATTATTTAGCTATTGTAACCATAGGTATTTCGGAATTGCTACGTTTAATTGCGTTGAATGAAGAATGGTTAACTCAAGGAGCTTTTGGCATACAACGTTATCCCCTTCCATTAGATAGATTTGAACCAAATCTGCTTGGCAAGGTAATTATGATCGGGTTAATTACTGTATTAGCTATTTTTGCAACATGGCAACTTTGGACTGGACTAAGGAGTCAATGGAAAGACAGTAAAAAAATTAAAGGAAAAAGTTATCAACCAACCAAGCTAATTAGCCTAATTATTTGGGGTGTAATTGGACTTGGGTTAATTTTGACAGTTTACATTAACGGATGTGTCGCCTTACTAGACTACACTTACAAAGCAGGTTTGATGTTACTGATCTTACTGGCTTTAGCTTTAGTGTATTGGGGATTACAAGTTTTGGTGAAATCTCCTTGGGGAAGAATATTGAAAGCAATTCGGGAAGATGAAGAAATTCCCCGTGCATTAGGTAAAAATGTATTTTGGTATAAGTTACAAGCCTTTATGTTGGGAGGAGCGATCGCGGGAATAGCAGGAGCTTTTTATGCTTGGCAATTAACTACAGTATATCCAAGTAATTTTGAGCCTTTAGTCACATTTAACGCCTGGACTATGGTGGTTTTAGGTGGGGCAGGTAATAATGCAGGTGCAGTTTTAGGAGCCATTATTTTTTGGGCTTATGATGCCCTTACTCGTCAGTACTTACCCCAATTAGGTTTATTAGATGGTAGTCAGTTAGGGCCTTTTCGGATGATGATTATTGGTTTGATTTTAATGGTACTAATGATTTGGCGACCCCAGGGACTTTTGGGTAAAAAAGAAGAACTAACCTTAGGCAAATAAACAAAAAAAAACTCTCCCTGAGGGAGAATTTATAGCTCACCGTCTGACTTATGGAATAGAATCCTAAAAGTTATCTCTTTTCAGAAAAGATAATAAAATTTCAAAGTTAACAAGACAATAAGAAAATTTTAAAAATATTTAATCTTTAGGAAACTTCGCTCGAAAATAGTAGTTATCCGCTAATTTTCTCGAGCGAGCTAAGGTAGCTTTTCTTAATATAGTTTATCCGAGGTTACAGTATACTTTTTGATTATGAATAGTACTCAGACTAATCCACAAATAAGTTTAGCTTCTTACCTAGTTAATCAGATTCTTGCCGTTAAACCTCTAGCTAGTTTTGCTAAAAACAGGGCGCGAAATATGATGATTAAAAGGGCAGAATCGATTGGCGTACCTTGGCGAGACAACGTGCAAAAATTAAGCGATCGCGACTGGAATGAGGAAATAGCTGAGGTTGAAAATCGGCAAATTCAATATCCAGACTATTATCTAAATTCTTTCCATGCTTATGAAAAAGGAAATCTGAGTTGGGAAGCTGCTTGGGAAGTAGAATCGGCTGCTCATGCAGTTCATGCCAAAATCTGGTCTGAAGGAGATAAAAACGGTGATGCTCGACTAAGACAAAGTTATCATCAAATCTTGCGACAAAAAATAGAAATCGAGCCTCACTCTATTCTTGACTTGGGCTGTGGTGTGGGCATGAGTACTTTTGCCCTGCAAGAAATTTATCCTCAAGCAAAACTTACTGGGGTTGACTTGTCGCCGTATTTTCTAGCAGTAGCCAAATATCGCGATCGGGCGAAGCCTGCGGCCTACAGCGATCGCCAGAAAAAGAAACAAGTCAATTGGCTACACGCTGCTGCGGAATCTACAGAATTACCCTCTGCTAGTTTTGATTTGGTTTCAGCTTGTTTAGTTTTTCACGAACTACCCCAAACAGCAGCCAAAGCAATATTACTCGAAGCCCGACGTTTGTTAAAACCAGGGGGTTACTTGGGAATTATGGATATGAATCCGCGATCGACAATTTATCAAAAAATGCCTCCATTCATCCTTACCTTACTTAAAAGTACAGAACCTTACTTGGACGAGTATTTTACTCTAGACATAAGTTCTTTGATTAAAGAAGTAGGATTTACCGCTCCTGATATCTTGGTTAACAGCCCTCGCCATCGCACCATTATTGCCAAGTTATAAGCAACTTAGATATTTAACGGCTTGGAGTATTTTGTTTCACAAAACTCGATCGATTCTAATCCTTCTCTAACATAATAAAATATTAGTTATAAAGGATTAACAAATTACAATTTTAAGCTCTACAGTTTAATCGCAAGTTAACCTAATTCGATCGAAATCTAAAGAGCTTAACCCTTTTAGCAAACTACCAACCATACAGCAATGAACACATTTAATAGCGATCCAAGCAAAAGTCCTGCCGTTATTGACTCTAGTAACCAAGAAAGTCGGATTCGTATCTTGGTAGTAGACGATCAAAAAATGATTCGAGAAGGGCTAAAAGCTCTAATTAAAACCGAAATGGATCTCGAAGTAGTAGATACTGCGGAAAATGGCGAAGATGCTATTAAAAAAGTAGAAACCGATCGACCAGATATTGTCCTGATGGATATGGAAATGCCTGGTATGGATGGAATGAGCGCGACAAGGACTATATGTCAAAAATTTCCTGATGTAAAAGTATTGGTTTTAAGTACTTACGATCGCCAAGAATATGTATCTCGGTCTTTAGGTGCAGGAGCAATGGGATATCTTCTTAAAGGAACTCCTGCCAAAGAACTTACCGATGCTATTCGCTCGGTTCATCGTGGTTATGCCCAAATAGGACCTGGAGCATATCAAAAGCTCCCCTTAGACACTAATCAAGAACCACAACCTTCAACACCAGTTAGTATACTAAATAAAGCTAAATCCACTTCTACTAAGATTCAGCAGACCGATGAAAGTAAGTTAGTTTCAACTCCAAAATCAAATAACAAATCGCAATTATCAGCACCAAACAACAATAAATCTTCTTTACCTCAACGAAAGTTCGAGCAAACAGTAATTTTACGTCAATCTCCTAAATGGTCGCGAGCAATTGTCTGGGCAGTTATGGGAGTTACCACCTTTGGTATTCTTTGGTCGGCAGTGGCTAAAATCGAGTTAGTAGTTCCTGCTACTGGTCAGCTTAAACCTTTAGGCAGGGTAAAAGAAGTACAAGTACCAAGCAATGGCGTAGTTCAAGAAGTATTTGTTGAGGATGGAGAAAAAGTAGAAAAAGGTGAACTGCTATTTACTTTAGACTCCGAAGCCTCAAAAGTAGAATTAGAATCAGCCAAAGAAGTTTTGCAGTCTTTAACTCAGGAAAATAAGCTATATCAAGCTTTAATGGGTAATTCTATTACTAGCAATAATTTGGAAGATATGATTGCTCAATTAGAAGTTCCTAGAGAAGTTGTGTTATTATCTCGCAATAGAACTGAGTTAGTAGAAGAAAACCAAATATTTAGAGCGCAGTTAGGACTACCCCCAGAAAGAGAACTAACTCCAGAACAAGCATCTAGATTAAAAGCCAATCAAGAAGAATTACAATCTCGTGTAGCAGCAGCAAGACTAGAAGTAGAACAATTAGAGAAACAACTCAATCAAAATCAAATACAGTTAGCAGATACCAGAAAGCAGTTAGATACTGCTAGACAAGTATTAGCAGAAATAAAACAGCGTAACGACGAATATGTAAGTCAGGCAGAAGATAGCTTAGAAATCGAGCGTGGTATTGTCGAGTCCATCGCACCCCTCGTGAAAGAAGGAGCAATCTCAGAATATCAGTTAAAAACACAGCAACAAAGATTAAACGATCGCTATGCACAAGTTGTTGAAAGAAAAGCCAGTGGTACTATTGAATACGATCGCCAACAACAAGAAATCAAAACGCTATTAGCAGATATCGATCGTTTACTAGAAGAACAAAAACGCTTAAGCTTAGATGTAGCTCAAGCCAGAGAAGAATTGATCAATACCACTTCTCTTTCCGAAAAAGATATTCGGGATCGAATTGCGGATAATAAGAAGCAAATTGCTCAAATTGATAGTCAATTAAACAAAACTATTGTTGAAAATAAAAAGCGTATTGCAGAGACGAGAAGCCAAATTAGTCGTACCGAACAAAATTTAAGATATCAAGAATTTCGTTCTCCAGTAGATGGTACAGTATTCGATATGAAAGCATTCCCTGGTTATGTACCACCTACTGGGCAAGCAGCTTCTCAAGAACCAGTCCTAAAAGTTGTTCCCGATAACTATTTAGTTGCTGAAGTCTATATTCCAAGCCAAGATATTGGTTTTGTCGAACAAGGAATGGTTGCGGATGTTCGGATAGATACTTTTGATTTTAGTCAATATGGTGATATTAAAGGAAAAGTAGTTTCTATTGCCTCAGATGCTCTAGAACCAGATCAGACTTATCAATATTATCGTTTTCCTGCCAAAATTGAATTAGAACAACAGTCTATTAACATCAACGGAAAAGATATTTCACTTCAATCAGGTATGTCTATTCGTGCCAACATCAGAATTAAAGAAAATAGAACTGTATTAAGCTTATTTACGGGAAGACTACGTCAAGGAGCCGATGGCTTCAAGAAATTAGAATAGTTACTAGGAGTATTGTTATTTAAAAGAGTTGTAGATAGAGACTTGGCAATGTCAAGTCTCTAAATTTATAACTATTTATTTAGGTAAAACTAATTAATAACTTATAACTAATAACTAATTTAAGTTCAATTATTAACTATTACTCCAAAAAAATATACAGAATTGAATTAATTTATGCAAATATTTATTAGTACAGGAGAAGTTTCTGGTGATTTACAGGGAGCAATGTTAATAGATGCTCTTCAAAAACAAGCAAGAGAAAGAGAAATATATATAGAAATAACTGCTTTAGGTGGCGATCGCATGGCAGCAGCAGGAGCAAAAGTAATCGGCAACACCACTAAGATTAGTTCTGTAGGTTTTTTAGAAGCGATACCTTTTATTTTACCTACTCTAAAAATTCAAAATAAAACTAAAAATTATTTGAAAAATAATCCTCCAGATATTGTTATTTTAATTGATTATCCTGGTTCTAATTTAATTGTTGGTAGCTATATTCGTCAAAACTTTCCCTATATACCAATTATTTATTATATTGCTCCTCAAGATTGGGCAGTACCAATGTTAGGTAATGCAACAAAAATTGCCAAAATAGTAGATAAATTATTAGCGATTTTTCCAGAAGAAGCAAATTATTATAAACAAAAAAATATCGATGTTACTTGGGTCGGCCATCCCTTAATTGATAAATTTAAAACATCATTAGATCGAAAAACAGCAAGGAATTTACTAGATATAGAAACAGAGAAAACGATAATTACTTTACTCCCCGCTTCACGGCAGCAAGAAATAAAATATTTATTACCAGTCATTTGTCAAGCAGCTAAAAATATTCAGGAAAAATTACCATCAGTTCATTTTTTGATACCTATTTCTCTAGGTAGCTTTCGTCAGGCGATCGCCGATGCTGTTAAAACTTACAACTTATCGGCAACTATTTTAGAAGGGAAAACCTATGAAGCGATCGCTGCTGCCGATCTGGCGATTTCTAAGTCTGGTACGGTTAATTTAGAAATTGCTTTGCTTAATGTTCCTCAAGTAGTACTGTATCGGATTAATCCTCTTACTGCCTGGGTTGCCCGCAATTTACTTAAATTTTCAATTCCTTTGATGTCACCACCGAATTTAGTGGTCAATAAAGAAATAGTACCAGAATTACAACAAGAAGAAGCAACCGCAGCAAGAGTTACCCAGGAATCTTTAGATTTATTAGAGAATAAAAGCAAAAGAGAGCAAATGTTAGCAGATTATCGGCATATGCGTTCTTTACTCGGGGAAGTGGGGGTATGCGATCGCGTTGCTAAAGAAATTTTGCAGATGGCTAATAAGTAGCTGGGTGTAATTAAATATAAAATAGCGAGTTGAAATAGTAGCAAGTAGCGAGTAAGGAAAAAACTTAATCTTCAAGATTTTATAAATTATTGTGCCTATTTACTTAATTAAAAATAAAATCCTGCCATGAGCTTATTCCAAGTTGTGGCAAAACTAACCTGAAACTATTGTTACAGTATTTGTAACTAAAACTAGAGTTGATGAAATCAATCGTAGTATGAATAAAACAGGTTAATTCCAGCCATATCTGTTATGAATAAACGATTGTCGTTAATTTCCCTCTCTACTGTCTGCTTAATAGTACTAGGAAACTCGATCGATCACGGCAACAAGCCATTGCATAGTGAATCTCTAGATCCAGTTTCCGTACAACCTCACCTCATAGCTCAAAATACCACCCAACTAGAATACGAATTTCTCGGACAAAAAATCCCTCTCACTGTCAAAAAAGATACTACTGCCGTTCTCTTTAAACCGCAACCAAAAGAGCGTAGTAATGGTGATGAAGCTTATCATATCAAGTTGCAAGATGAACTTGCGGATACAACTCGCAGTATAAATGGAACTTCGGAAAAAAAATCAGAAGTTGAAATTACTCCTTTAGGACAAAATTATGCTTTAGTCAAACTCGCAGTAGAAGACAAGGATATATCTGTTATTGAAGCCAACATCCAAAATAAAAAATATGTACGAGAAGTTTTACCAGTACTAACTCTAAGTAATGATAATTCCGAGAAAGCCAGGGATATCATCTTACCTAACGAGATTATAGTCAGTTTTGATGGGGCGTTATCCGAAAGCTTTTTCTAATCTTAAACAGAAATATCCTCAAGCTTCAGAACAAGAAATCATCAGAGCAATTCGTCGATCGTTACTCAACGGAGTAGCAAGTAGTTCGTTTCACGGTACAACTGTAGCAGGAGTAATTGCAGCCAATCCTCAAGATAACTAAGGAGTATACGGAGTTGCACCAAAAGCAAAGATACTGCCTGTCACTGCTGGCTTAGGTCAATTTAGTGTCGAAAATTTGCTTGAGTCTTTAGGCTATGCAGAGTCTAGAGGAGCAGATATTATCAATTTGAGTTTAGGTAGTCAACTTCCTATGAAACCCATAATTGAAAGTATTCAACAGTTATTACAAGCTAATCCCAACTTAGTTATAGTTGCATCATCAGGCAATGAATATAGCGATCGACTTAACTATATTGCTGCTATTCCTGGAGTAATTGCTGTGGGTGCTACTAATATGGAAGGATTTCGTACTAGCTATAGCAATTATGGGTCAGATCCTTTTTATACTAGTAAATTAACGGTGGTTGCACCTGGGGGTGATTTTACTCCCAATGGAGCTTTTGGTGGTGTTTTAACTACAGGCGGTACGGCTCAACCTTTGCTAATGGATGGGTTCAACATCACGGGACATTGGGGTAGTAATTGGGACTTACAAGGGAAATATCGTTGGACGACGGGAACGTCATTTTCTGCTCCAGTTGTATCGGGGGTAGTAGCTTTGATTAAGGGAGAAGATAAGGATAATCGCCTGACTCGGCAAGATATTATCGATATTCTTCAGAAAACAGCTAGTTACGATCGATTAAAGCTGAGAAATACAGAAACAAGATTTTTTAACACGGCTAAACCTACTAATTTTAATTCTCCAGAAGAGTATTTTTTTGGTGCTGGTTTGGTGAATGCAGAGGCAGCCGTAGCTGAAGCAAAGGCGAGGTTGAACACCTACTAAAAACCTAAACATAACTGATCATATTTAGGGTTGGGACACGGTGATTTCCCATCTACACAATTCGATTGGCTACTGGCAAGAGAGAGGAGATTGTCCATCTCATTACTATCACTAA
>JBFRWK010000142.1:0-18512 GCA_051439545.1 Xenococcaceae cyanobacterium
GGAACAATTAGACAATTTTATCTTGCTAACTTGACCCTTTTTTCAAAACTTTGTTGCCTAGTTATTTGCATTGCTTATTGTCGATTTTGAGTTATCGTAGAGATATATAGCTATCCGTCTTGTTCAATTTCTTCATGCCTTCTCAAACTTTTCTGGTTCGTTCTCACGCCCGAGAGGAAACATTAACAAATATAGGCAGTCTTCATAAACTTTAACTGTACGACTCCCACCGATAACCTAATAACAAGACTGCCTATATTTGTATGGGTTTTTGGTAGCTCGTACTATTCACACTCATCCCGTTACTTTTGTGTGTGCGGAATGTCATACCACTACGACTAGAGAAATCTATCCAGGCAAGATGCCACAATACTGTTTATCTTGTCGTCCCAGGAGAAAGAGATCTGCTCAGGAGCGTCCCACCAAAGGAATGTTTCACCCTACACATTATCTGGTGGCAGCTAATGGACGCAAGACTGAAGTTTGCCTAGAGAAGAGTTCTAACCCTGGTTGGTTTTGGGTGAGGACAGCACTAGATTGGTTTAGTGGCAGTTCGATTATCCAGTATCATCCAGAGAAGGGAATTATTAGTCATGAAACACCACTGTCAGGATATACTCTAGCTCCTTTACCAGAAGACAAAAAGGTTAAACCATCAGCATCAAAAGCAAAATCTAAGGTCAAGAAAAAAGCGGATGTTCCAACTGAACCAGTAGAAGATCGACCTTATAGCGGAAGACAAATGATGAAGAGGTTGAAATGTGGCGCCCAGCTTGACTGGCAGGCTCTGCCTGATCGACTGTTGAGAATTAGACGCTCTCAACCAGATTTTACTGAATGGAGTCAACAACGTGACCCTGAAGGTATTGCTTGGAAGTATATTGAAGGTGAGTTTGTTCCGCAGATGGGCTAAACTCTCACTTGGCTGTAATAAGCCAATTTTTCATCATCTTTGGCTGTATTTATCTAATTTGTGACCAATTTTTCAGAATTTGCCTAATTAAGCCGATTTAAATTTGACTTTGGCTCCAATAACCCCACTGCCTAAAATCAGAAGACCCGTTTAAACTAGAGCGATTTAAATAAACCAAAAGAGGAGGAATAAATGACAAACGAGCAATTAACTGATCTTGAAGTTGCTGTCGAAAATGACGAATCAAATTCAGCCTCAGAAAAATTTCAATTTGTGTTGAGAGGGGAGCTAATCGCAGAAAATGAAGCTGAGTTTTTACAGCTAGAAAATGGAGATAAATTTAAGGTCAAGGAAATAATTGCTAGTGCTTATCCAAAGGAGATGTCTAACTGGCAAGTAGTACCGACTACAGAGAATGATGGTCGAATAGTGAATTTAATCCTGGAGAAGTCTTTGAGCGAATCAGAGAGCAGGACAAAGCCACCCTCGATGGTAATTGAAGCAGGAAGGATTGTCGAGGTAGCGAAGAAGGGAGGCAGAATTAAGGTCAAAGTCAAACGAGAAGGTTTGAAGGATTTAAAAATCAGCGTTCTCAATGCCCCCAAGAAGATGAAGTTTGGTCAACTCTGGTCAATAGAACTAGTGATGAAAGAGTCTTATTTGCGGATTCAAGAAGCCAAATATCTACAAGATTAAGCTAGAGATTATTCACTTAGTAGTACTATTGTTGCAAAACTAAATAATAAAATTACTTCAGATTAAACTGCGTAGTTTTTCTAGAGTGGCAAGCCATTCTTGTTGATAATTAAATTCAATAATTTGATAGCCACAATTCCACTCTAAGTTTTGTCGTTTAACACGATCGCGCTGTTGTTGTTCGGGGAAATCATGAACTGAACCATCACAGAAAATAGCAATCCTAGCCTTTTTATAAATAAAATCTGGTTTACAGTTGGCTTCGGAAATTAATTCTTGGGCTGAATCTGGTAATTTAATTCCTCTTTGATAAATCTCTTTCAAAACCATTCGCTCAAATTCTGAATTAGGATCGGTTTGCTCCCATAGTCTTTGATATTGAGCTTCACGAGATGCTACATCTAGCTCGATGTTTATAACACTGGTTGATAATTGAATTAAAAAATTGTGAATTAAATGACGGTTAAGATGAGGATGATCGAATTGATTGCTATAAGAGAGCAAACATTGATAGCAAGCTTGGAAACAGCTATTTTTGGGTTCGACGAAATGACAAATATCTAATGCTTCTTGAGCTATTTTTTGCATTGAAGTGTCATCTTCTAAAATTTGTGACAATACGCCAGCACCACCTTCAGCAGATTCCCAGAATAAAATATGATTTCTTTTACCAATTCGTTCTGAGGATAATTCATTATTTTCTAATTTATATCGAGCTTGAATAGCTCTCTCAAAAGCGTATTGAAGGGTAATAATAAAAGATTCAATTTCTTGTTCGGGAAAAGCTAGGGGTTCGATAATGAGGATATTAGAAGTATCTTTAACCATTAGATGAACGTTGGTATCAACTTCTCCTTCGGGCTGATATTTCTCATTACTAACCCAATCCCCCGAAGCAGTGTCTAGCTTAAAACCAATTTCCTTGGACTTAGTTAATCCTCGATTGATCCTGAGAATGTCAGCAGTTTCTCCATAGCTCAAACGAAGTAATTCAGTGCCGTCATTAGACAAAACTTTCACTGTTCGCTGTTTGTCTGATACATATTGGAAATGGGTAACTAAATCGTAGCCATATTTCAGTCTTTCTTCTTCGTCACAGGTAATACGATTAGTTTTACGAGCGATCGCATTATCCATTTCTAAGACTTGGGTGAGTTTAGCAGGATTCCCCTTATCATCTTGAGATAGTTTTTGTCCGCAATTAATACAAGTATTGCGATGATAATCTGCACCATTATGAAAATAACCACAGTGATGACAAATAGCTATTTGTTTATAAACCACGCCCTTGACTGGAATACGAGTTTTATTAATTTGATATTTATTCCCTTCATAGTAGAGAACGTTAGTAGGAGCTAGTTCTCTAATGGCAATAGTTCTGGGACGAGAAATAAATTCTCCTTTATCTCCTGCCTTAATATAGGCTCTGATAGGTAGTCTGGGGAAATTGAAACCTGGTAAAAATCCTTCTGAAGCAAAATAGCGGTAAGGATAGAAATCGAATTGACTCTTATTCTTTCCTTGAGATTGACCGACTAGTAAATCTTTTTGGCGTTTTGCTTCTTTTTCTAAGGCTTCTGCTTCTTTTCTTTCTTGTTGGCTGCTATTTCCCCTACTATGACGGTCGATATTTTCTCTAGCTAGAGCTAGCTGATTATCCGCATTATAGTAAAGATTACGCCAGCGATCGCAAGCTCGCTCAAAAGCATTAAAAGCATTATCTAAAGTGTTTTTGAGCCATTCCTTACTATACCAACTTACTTTTTGCAAATCTGTCTGACAGAAGGAGTCACTGAGAATTAAATCTAAATCGTCAAAACACTGCTGTAAGGTTTTGTCGTTTAACTGTAGTTGGGCTTTAATATCATTTTTCAGAGGATAAGGATATTCTTGTTCTAAATTCAAAATTTCATTCATGGAGTTCCCTAAATTTACTCCTGTATAAGAAAGCCACAGGGAATAAACATGAGATTTAACTAATTCTTGATTGGCTAGTTCCAATCTAGGAGGAACGACAACCCCTGCTACCATTTGTTGTTGACGCTGATAAAAATACTGGTCGTGGGGACTACCAGCAGCAGCATAAGTTACGACCAAGGCGTTTTGACCGTTACGACCAGCACGTCCGCTACGTTGAGCATAATTCGCAGGATTGGGGGGAACATTGCGTAGATGGACTACGCTGAGGTCGGAAATATCAATTCCCAATTCCATTGTGGGAGAACAGAAGAGAGTAGATAGTTTACCTTGGCGAAATCTTTCTTCTCGATCTTTACGGTTGTCATAATTTACTTGACCAGTATGTTCTCTTCCTTCCATGACTCTAATATTTTGAGCATTATTAGAGTAAAAGCTTCGGAAAAACTTGTTGGCTTTATGTCCTGGGTCTTCTTTTCCTTGCAAACGTTTACTGGATAAAACATCTACAGCTAGGCGTTCTCTGTTACTGGTTTTCCAAACAACAGAATCAATCCTCAGTTGAATTTCGCCTTTGTTGTTTTGCTTGAGATAACCACCATCTCTTAGAGTATTAATTATTGAATTAATTAAATTTTGATATTCTGATTCAGTCAGAGGAGTAGTTAAGTTCAACCAAGCGCGATCGCTTTTAAGAAAACGTCCTATAGTTCCTCTGCTGGTTAGTTTGACTTTGCTTTTACCTCGATCGTTACCAGCTTCTAAAGTTGCCCATCTAGCCTGATGAAGTCTTTCTTCGTAGTCGAATTTCCATTGTTCCTTTAAAGATGATTGAGCAACATCTTCTTTGAATTTTTTTAAGTTTTCAGACTGGAGTAACTTGGCATCGATCGCTAACTGTTTACGAAGATAATCTAAAAAGGTTTTGATAACAGTGTATTTTTCTTGAGCAGTGGCTCCTAATAGAACTTGATGAGGATATTGTTGCCAAATATGATGATTGCTACAATCATTTTCTAGATTGTTATATTCAATTTCTAGTAAGCCACATTGCTCCAAATTAGGCTGAACAATACGCCAACCTCTGCGGAGGTCTTCATAGAGACGATATTTAATTAATTGCTCAAAAACTCTTCGATCTATTGCTGCCATTTCTTCTGCATACTCGCTTTGAGATAGATTCATTTGGCGAACTACCATCGCTGCTAATTCTGAATGAGTCAGTTGTTGTCGGGCTTGTAATGCACCATTGAGACTAGCTCTTAAAAAACTAGTTTGCACGAAATCATTAAAATGTCCTGCTTGTAAGGATGCGTCTTGACGGTTATCGGTAAAGCTGAGAATTTTTGCTGCATCGTCGGCAATGCTTTCAATCTCTTTCAGTCTGGTGACAGAAGATAAAGCTAATAAGGTTGTAGCAGTACTTCTGCCTTCGCTGCTGAGGCGAGCTAATTTGGTATATTCGCTGGTTTTTTTATCGTACAGAATACCGCAGTTGAGACAAGTCAAGAAGGGTTTGGGAATAAACCAAAAAGCAGTTGGTTTATCTACTTTAATATCTGCGACTGTACCTGTTTCAATAGTGCCATTAGGGTAAATATAGAGCTTTCGAGGAATAAATTTTTCATATTTTTTGTCAACTCTTCTTCCATACTTTTTAGTTTCTCTAAACCAATTATCGGGAAGAGAATCTAGATCGTCATCGCTCCAAAAGTCTGGTTCATCCAGAGTGAGATAACCTTCTTCGATATCTTCGCTACTATAGTTATTTATCGCCGTAGGTAACACAGGAGTAATTTCATCTTTATCGGTATTCCAGCGCACTACGTAATAATCCTGACCGCATTCGCGACAGAACACCAAAGGAAATAATAAGCAATCGCCTGTTGTTTTATACTGTCCTTCTAGAGTTAATTCTCTTTTATTTTGAGCTTCTAAGGTGGCGTAAACGCTTCCCCCTTGAGAAATAAACTGATGCAGTCGGAATGGTAAACCTTTATCTATTCGGCTACTCCACAAGAACATTTGTTTTAATGTTTCCGAACAAGTTTGAACATCAACACCTGTAATTTTTGCTAACTCTTCGCTTCCAACAGAAAGTGCAATAGGAGTTCTGCGGACTAAATGACCATCTTCTTCGTCTAGCCCCAAGTTCATCTCAATCCATTTACTGAGGGGATGCTCTTTAAATACTTCGGGAGTTTGTTGGTCTTCTGAAGGCAGACCATTTTTGAGGGCTTCTGTTAATTCTGCTACTGTAGGGTTGGCTCTCTTTATTGCTGGTTCTAGGGTTTCATCGATAATATTAGTGGGTTTAACTTCTACCCCAAAAAGTTTACTTGCTACATCAGCAACAGTAGTTTTACGGTTCGTGCGATCGCCTTCTGTGGACATGGTGGCGGATGTCCCAATACACAGTAGAGGAAGATTATTTCCTTTTTTGGCATTGTTAGAAATTTGTCTTAGCTTTCTAATTACCATTGCCACATCAGCACCCTGGCGACCTCGGTAAGTGTGAAGTTCGTCTAGGACTAAATATTTAAGGATAGGGGATTTAATAAACTTTTCCTCATGAACGCGAGAAAGCATCAACTCCAACATCACGTAGTTAGTTAAGAGAATTTGAGGTGGATTGTTTTGAATGTCAGATTTCTGTGAAAGGTTTTCTTGTCCAGTATATCTGGCAACTCTAATATGAGAATTTTTAGCAGTTTTTTCTTTGTACTTAGTCAAAAACTTGTTAATTTCTTCTTCTTGAGAATTAATGAGAGCGTTCATTGGATAGACTAAAATTGCCCTAATTCCCTTGAGTTGAGGATTTTGCAGTAGATCGTTAATTATTGGTACGACATAGGAAAGGCTTTTTCCCGAACCCGTACCAGTAGTGACTACATAGGGTTCGTTTCTTAGGGCGCAGCGAAAGGCTTGTTCCTGGTGGTAGTAGAAATGAAACCCAGGAAAATATTGCTTACATTGGGAATCTAAAATACCATCTTTAACTAGAGTATCGATATCTGCACTTTTTTTATAAGCTGGATTAATTTGAATTAGAGGATCGCGCCAGAGATGACCATTATCTAATTCCTGCTTGACAAATTCGTCTACACGGCGATCGCGTATTTCTAAGAAACTTTCAATATAGGTACGATAATCGCCAATAACTTCATCTCTGAGTTTAAAAATATCTAATGCTTTGTTTGCTTCTTTTTGCTCAGAAATAGAACTAGGGTTTGATTCAACTCTTCCATGTCGGTGATTTAATAATTCGCTAAATTGTTCAGCTATGGTTTGACTAAAAGTATCGGTGTCAAAAACCTCTGCTAATTCTACAAAATCCCAGCTATCGGGAATACAAGAAAAAAGCTGTGTAATTTGTTCTTCTGTAAGAGATTCAACCTCACTACAGTCGATCGCTACCATACCTTGACCGATTAAAGTGCTGGTAGCTGCGATCGCGCTTTCGCCTTGTTGAATTAAATCTTTTAGTTTAAAAGTAGGTTTCATAGTAGTAAGAAATAGATAATTTACTGATATTGCCAATCAGGAGTTTTTAAAGAATCGATAAAAGTAGAAGGATTAGCAGCAGAACCACAGACCATTAAAAACCGCATGGCACGGGAACAACCGACATAGAGTAAACGAAGTTGTTGATCTGAGATTTGATTGATTTCGTCACTAGGAGTAGTTTCGTCAATAGCAGGGAAATTGCCTTCTTCTAAACCCATTACTGCCACAAAAGGAAACTCTAATCCTTTGGCAGAGTAGAGAGTCATAACTTTGAGATAAGGAGAATCGAGTTTAATATTTTTACTAGCGAAAAACTTGGCTTTAACTCCCATATCCTTTAGCTGTAAGGCAATATCTTTTCCTAGCTGACTACTGGGACATAAAATTGCTCCACCATGTAGGGGCAGCCGAAACTGTTTGGCAGCAGTAATAAAAGCTTGATGAACTCTCTTTAGTTGGGTTTTAAGATCGTTAGCGAGTAAAATTTTGGGAAGTTCACCGATGTAGGGGGAAGGCTTTTGGTGAATACATTCTTTATCTCCTGCTTCTGTTCCCTCAAGAATTTGAGTACAAGCTTGGACTATTTGTTGAGTATTGCGATAATTACGCTTTAAAACGAGGGTGCGTCCAGTTACCTGTAAATCCTGATGAATTTGTTTCCAGCTAAAACCTCTTTGATAGAGAGATTGGGAGGCATCAGCCGTCAGATACACTCCTTTGGTATCGGGGACAAGATTAAGAAGGAAGCGTAAAGCGACAGGAGATAAATCTTGAGCCTCATCTATAATTACCGCTTGAAAGGGTTTCTCAGCTAGTTTGTCTGCTACTTCGTTGGCTTTGAGGCGTAGTTGTGACCAAGTAAGATAATGTTCTTTACTCATCAACTCGCACCAAGTTTGATATACAGTCCAAATTGCTTCCCTTTGTTTGGCTTTTAAAGCTACACCTCGTCCTCTTCGTGCTAATTGCAGATATTCATCCAGGGTAGAAATACCCCATGCTTCGATGACATCTTCAAATTCTTGGAGTAAATAAGGAATACCGAGACGTTCTAAATATTGGCGGTGTACTTTTTCCTCAAAGATGTTTTTGGCAGGAATTTTGGCTGTAGTAAGGGCAGTTTGGAGGAAATAATAACTCTGTTCTTCTTTAACAAATTTGGGTCTGTAACGATAAGAGTCAACGTAGTATTGGTAGGTAAGAGAATCAACTGTGGCTACTTTAACTCCCAACTGTGATGGAGGTTTACCTAGCAATTGCTCTAATAGCTGTTCTGAATAATTAACTAAGGCTTTGGTGTAGGTAGTGAAAAGGATCGATGTATAACCGAGTTCCAGAAGTTTTTTGACTCGATACAGAGCCAAAGTAGATTTCCCAGTACCAGCCCCACCTTTAACTAAGATAGCTCCGTTATTATTGCCGAAATTGATTAATTTTTCCTGTTCTGGGTCTAGTTTGAGCAAAAATGCTTCAATCTCTCCTGCTACAAACCGTTCTAAGTCTTCTGGTTTGGTTAGTTTGTATTCTGGCGATCGCTCTATTTCTGCTAAATCCCTAGGAAAACAGTTATCTAAAATGCGACTAATGAGCCGATCTGGAATAGGTAAATCGAGGATATCATCAGAATGTTTTACCTTGAGTATTTTCTGCCAGTATTCTTCGGGAATTTGCCACTGTTGTAAGAGAGAAGAGGTGAATTTAAAAGGTAAGTCAGATTTAGGAGTGCTTTTACTCTTGTTATCTTCTGGTAATTTTTGCTTCTGGGATGAGACAGTTTTTTCTCGATTTTCCTTTTTTACAAAGGATGAGGTAGGCTGAAGATCGGAGCTAGAAACCTCTGGGACGGGATTAGGAGTAGTAAATTCAGGTAGTTCTAATTCGTAGGTGCGATCGTCTCTTTTGCGAACGCTGAGAAGTTTAACCCAACCACTACCAAAGCTGTAAAACAGGCGATAATCACCAAGACGAACCCGATAAATATTATCACCATAACCCTTAAGTTTTTTGGCATCTCCTTGAGCGGAAATCGGGTCTTGTTCGAGTATTTTGATTTTTTTAGTAACTTTTTTACTAATACTTTTAGGGATATTTAGAAGTTCATTAATAAAAGTATCGGCAAAAGTAATCGTCCGAGTAGTCACAATTAATTAAATTATTTTTAAATATTTTTATCTTTCTAGCTTATTATTTACTCACGATAAAATACCTCAGTAATTACCTCAAAATTAGGATATTTGCCAATGAATAAAATATGCAGATAGGCAACATAAAACTATGTCAAAAATTAGTTTGACTTTGAATAAACAAAAACAATATAAATATTTATAATTGAGTTATGGGTTCTCCATCTTCGGAAGTGTAAATGTCTGGTTCATCTAGCAAAAAATCAAAAGAATCACCAGTTTGCGATAGCTGCATTAATTCTAGAGTTGAAGGTTCTGATTCATTAGAAAATAGTTTTTTTTGCAATAAAGTTCTTTCTTCTTGAGAAAGGGAGAGAATAATTTGAACTAGAGAATCAACCAGTTTTGTATTCATAATCAATTTTGTTTCAGTCAAAACTTTAAAAGACAAGTAAGAATAGATAAGATAAAGACGTATTAGAAGTAACAGACGATGCAAATCACAATTGATATTCCAGAAGAATTAGCCGATATGCTCGCGGATAAGTGGGGCAATTTATCTCAACGAACATTAGAAGCATTGGCGATCGAAGGCTATCGTAAAGGGGTAATGACGCGGGGACAGGTAAAACAATTACTCGATTTAGCTTCTTTTTATGAAGTAGAACAGTTTTTGAAAGAAAGAGGTGCAGACTTACACTATGATGAAACCGATCTAGAACAAGATCTTAAAACGATCGATGAGTTAATGTGATTGTTGTCTCCGATACATCTCCAATTTGTTACCTGGTGTTAATTGAAGCTATAGATTTATTGCCTCAGTTGTACGGTCAAGTAATTATTCCTCAAGCAGTTTGCTCGGAACTCGGTGCATCTGGTGCGCCTCCTATTTTACAAGAATGGATAAATAATCCCCCAGCTTGGCTGATAGTGCGATCGGTAGAAGTAGTTAATGACCAGTCTCTCACCACTTTAGATTTTGGCGAACGCCATGCTATCTCTCTGGCAGAAAAGCTCAAAGCCGATCTAATTATTCTGGACGAGCGAGAAGCTCGTAAAGTAGCAGCCAGTAAAAACCTAAAGGTAATTGGGTTACTTGGGGTTCTCTATCAAGCTGCTCTGGGGGATTTAATCGATCTGGCAGAGTCGATCGAGCGTTTGAGAAAAACAAATTTCAGAGCTTCATCTAGTTTGTTAGACTTGCTGTTAACTCGTTATCAGATTGAGCTTAACAATCGTAATTGAGATAATCCCATAGCCAGCGATTGAAATCGCCGTTTCATAGCAGAAATCTGTTGAAACGGATTTGAAAATTACAAAAAATATAATATTGATTCATCATAGTTATTGACTGAAACATCTACTTATTACCTATTACTTATTACTTATTACTCAAACATCCTGTCCCAAGCTGATAAAACTAATCTTTGTGTCCGATATTCGCCATATTTTTTAATTTCATTGTTCTTCAATACTCGAAAAGTTTCGCTGGGGAAATCTTTGCCATAAACATCAGCAGGATCGAGAATGTAACGTAGTTCATCGCGGGTAAGTCCGTAAAGTTTGGTGTAATATGCGTCTAATTCTGCTCTTAATATTGCCCGTCTCTGTTCGTCCCAAATAAATGGTTCGCCGTCATAACCCATGTCTTTGGCAAAGGGTTGCATATCCCAGGCGGTGTAAACTAATTCGAGAACGCGATCGCTGATAAATTTGATGTCTTCTTCAGTATAGTTTTCTGGAGGAATGACAGGGAGTTGTTTGACTATAAAAAAGTTAAAATTAACGCGCCCTATTTTTTTTCTGACAACAAAATCAAAAATAAGGCTGCAAAAGTTGCCCAATAAACAACTAATCAATTTATTATTCTTAACTGATGTGAAAATAATAGGCGCACTGTTACCAGCTCCAACTTTTGGTAAAGCACTAAAAATTCCAGTACGTTCATTATCAAAATTTGCAATACCTCTGAAAGCTAATAACCAATCTTTATTCCACTTGTCTCCTAATTTATTTTCTACTTCTTGTCGATCCACCCAATAACGAGGTTGGGGTTTTAAAACGCGATCGCCCTTCTCTCCATCAGTCAGATCGCGAGTGCTACCATCTTCTGTATATGTCGCCCAACGATGGTCGAATTGATGAAACATTTTCGCTTCATACAAGGGAACTGAATTATTACCAGCCTCATTTTTAAACAACCCACTATCATTGGACATATCGAACATTCGCATAAATGAAATACCCCAAGGGTTGCTATCCGTCTTCTCATTCTCTAAGACAGGTACGCGCTGATAGATTTTCTTGGTTAGTTCTGCATCGGTACGACTGCGAAATACGGGACAGGTTAGAGTATTGGGATTGATTAAAGCAATATCTTGAGGGGATAGTTGGAAAACGCGATCGCTACTTTCTATTTGTTTTGGTTGGGTTAAAAAGAATGAGAAATTAGCTTGCTGTATGGGTCGATCGCTCATTCCCAACAGAGAAAATTTCATGCGACTATCAACAGCAGCAAATAGTTTTTCTCGATTTTCAAAATCGTAGAGACTGGCTAAGTTTTGCTTTTGAGTTAGATCGCCAAAGAAGTTTTTACAAGTATCGTCGGTAGCAATACCAGTAGGAACGATTATGCCCACTCTTCCCGTAGTCGAAATAATATTTCTGGTAGTTTCGGCGAATACACTATAGGTATTAATATCTCCTCTAGAAGTCAAAGGACATCGATTTGACTCGCGCAAAAACTTACTGGTAGCATCAGCATCGTGTTTGGCATCTTCAAATTCTGCTAATAACTGAGGATTACTTGTTGCTAACTTATTAATTAATTTAGTTCTGGCTGCTTTATTTTTAGCATTAGCGATCGCACTATCTTTAGTCGCAAAAAATTCTTTTTCCTGTAATTTAATTCGTTCCCACGGAGGATTGCCCAAGACACAGGAGAACCCCCCATTTTCAAACACTTCAGGAAACTCTAACGCCCAATGGAAAAACCGTTTTTCTTTGGCTAACTTATTCGCTGCATTAACCACCTTCTGAGTCGTCCAATTCCCCTGTAATAGTTGAAATAATGCCGAGGAAGTCGGCAATTGCGGTAACTTTTGTTCGGTTAGAGGAGCAAAGAAGGCTGCTGTCCAGAGATTACAAGCAGAAGTATCCCGCCACCAAGGATTATCTTGGCTTTCTTCTCTGGTATCTCTGTATTTCTCTTGTTTCTGTTTGATATCCCCTGTTTTTTCTTCAGGTAATTGAGCGATCGCGTATGAAGTCTGTCCATAATAAGAACGCTCCTGGGACAAGTTATCGAAGTTAAGACTAAATTGACCTTGATTTTTACACTGCTGTTTATTTTCTTTTTTAATCCGAGAGGCAATAGTTTTATCATCTCCAGTAACGGCTTTATAGGCATTATCGGGAATACCGCCCTGGAGACAGGCTAAATCCAATACACCCACTAAAGAGTTACCGCATTTAATGCGATGGTCGAGGAAGCTAAGGGGTTTTCCGCGATTGAATCCCTCGATCCACAATGCCACCTTACACAAATCTACCGCTAAGGGATTTAAATCTACACCATAGATACAGTGTTGAATTACATCTCGTATAGCTTCGCGAATGGGTTCGACTCCTGGTTGAGATTCCCCAGTGCGTACCCTTGCTAATTCTTTACCAATTCGTCTGGCTGCTGCGAGGAGGAAATGACCAGAACCACAAGCAGGATCGCAGACGGTTAAACTTAGTAATGCTCCTTCTCGTTCGGCTAAGGTTTGAACCTCTTTTAACCTCTCTTCAATTACTGGTTCTAAAGCAGTTTTAATCAACTGGGCTACTAATTCTGGGGGAGTATAGTAAGAACCAGTAGTTTTGCGCTCGCTGCCCGTAACTAACTTAAACTCATAAATTCCCTCTCGTGTTTCAACTTTCGGGGCAAAATCTAATAAACTCTCGTAAACACTACCCAACTCTTCCACATCCAAGGCTGCATAATTAACTCTCCGCAGTTGTCCTTTATTGGTATAAAGAGATAATTGATGTATGGCTTTCAGCAGATCGTAATTGTCGATCGCGCATCCATCCAAACTTTGTAGTACGTTTGAGCCAAATAGATCGCCATTGAGGGGAGACAAGCCCAATATTTCCCCGCGCCAATTCTCGTCAAAGATCTCAAAAGTTACCCGTAATCCCTGCCATAAATCTTGAAAACCCTCTCTGCGGAAACTGGGGCGTTCTGCTAAAATCCTCAAGCGTTCGACACTGTAGTATTCGTTGTAGATTCTCGCTTTCTCTGTATCTTCGCCGATTAGTAAAATATTTCGTCCCTCGGCTACCATTAAAAACAGCAGACGATAAATTAACAGCAATAACTGACGGTAATAATCTTTTTCAGTCAGTTCTTCATTATCTATCTTGTCCCTCAGATTTTGATTCTTAGGATGTTGTAAAAACCCCGTCCCCAGTAATTCTATGGCTTGCTCTACTCCATCTCTGAGGCGATCGCGTACTCTGCCTCCTTGCTGTAAAGTTTGTTGGTGATAGAATTCCAACAAACACTTATCCGTATCTTCCCTCCCCTCTGGTAGACGGGTGCGATGGAAAAGGCGATAAAATAAGCCAAACTCGGCATAGTTTTCGTTCTTGAGAATTTGTTCTAGATCGAACTCGATGTAAGTAAGGCGAGTCATTAAAGAACAATCCCTTAACAACCGCCACTGCGAACCATTGGTAACTATTCCCCACAGATGTTCGGTACAGTTAAGATATTCCTGCATCAAAGCATGAGCGGATAGTCTGGGTGTTCCCGCTTTTTGTTCTAACTTGAGACGACCACCGATAATATGAATTGGCGGTTTATCTTCTCCAGCTTCCGCCCGATGAGAAATAGCAAAAGTCTGTCCTTCCACAATCTCTGCTTTGGCTTGATATTCGGGTTTATATCCCAATGATTCGAGGAGGGGAACAGCCCAATATTCCCTGGTTAAGCTAGTCGCGGTTTGATTTTCAGCTAATTTAGCCAGTCGTCTTTGAAACGCAGCCCAATAAGTTTTCGCATCTCCCCAGGCGATCGCGATTTCGTCTTCTAGCTTGTTAGCTGGGGCAATACCAAAGTCTTTAGGCGTTTGTCCTTTTAATTGGTTTCCTAATAATTCGGTAGTTAAGTCAAGAGTAATTAAATTACCCTCAATTTGAATTCCTGTCAGAGTAGTCATAGTAAATTCAACCTAGAAAAATCAACTTGAGGAAAGACTTTTACTCGGGAAGAAGATAATAAACTCCCAAAATATCCATCGGTAACTGGGGTTTAACCTTTACCTGTCCTTCTTTAGTAATTGCTCTCACTCGGCGATGGGAATCTTTAAGGGCTTCGGCTCTTTCATGAGCTATATCTTTCAAGTCCGTGTTTAAATCCGATAAATAAGAGAGTAAACGTTCCACCGTTAATTGCTTTCTCGCCAACGGGAGATCGTCTGTCGGTTCGGCTTTGGCCATTAACTCCAAGGTTTCCTCTTGAGACAACCATTGAGGGTTACTGGGCAAACCTGTAAAACCTCTAACTAAACACTCTTCAGCTAATAAATCTGAATGTTTGTGACTTTCCAATATATGTCGTAAGCGAAATAGGAATATAACCGTAGGTTTATCAACTACATCAGTAACAGTAACGCCACATCTCGCAGCAGTCGGCTCTTTATTCGGAGAAATTGCTTCTTCCAATAAATACCTTGCCAATCCTTCAACAAGGGGATGATTGCGCCCGATATATTCCACTCCGAATGGTGCAGGAGAGGTAAAAGTAATAAAGCGTGGTCGATCGCCCAAAGTCGAGCGCAAACATCGAGGAATAGTACTTAAATACCAGTGATTCTTTTTCTTAGTTAGAGGAGTATTCAAACGTTCGCAAGCATTAATAACAAAATGCTCTACTGTTTCTCGATCGCCTAAAATGCGCTCGCTCTCTTCTAATTCCCTTCTTACTTCCTCTGGTTTAATCGCTCGTTGTGCAAAGCGAGTACGGTTTTGTTTCTCTCTTTCTACTGCTCTATCCCAACTTTGATTGACTTCAACTACAGGAGTTTCTTGCAGTACCAGATCGAGGCTTAGCTGTTTAAATTCAGATTGCTTGGCTTCTACTTTCTCAAACAAGGACTTGAATACAGCCTCCTGTACCGTATTACTATCCATCGGTACGGGTACGGTAATACCCAAAGCGCGGTGAATCTTAACCGCTTTGCGGATCAACACATCTAAGACTGCACCGTCAACGGGATTATCTTGTCCGTAAAGCAAAATACATTTAACCTTGGTAGCGGTCTGCCCATAGCGATCGATCCTGCCTTCCCTTTGTTCTAACCTGTTGGGATTCCAGGGCAAATCGTAGTGAACGACAGCCGTAAAATGTTCTTGTAGGTTTACCCCTTCACTCAAACAATCAGTAGCCACCATGACCCGTTGGGAATAGTCTTTTAATTCCTTCAGGCGAATTTCTCTTTCATCTTCTGACTGTTCTCCAGTGATCGGAATTACCCGAATTTGACTATTTTTTTTGTTCTCCAATTTATCTCTAAGAGCATCAGCTACATAATTAGCCGTAGCAATATAGCGACACCAGATAATCGGATTGTATCCTTCTGCCAATAAGTCTTTAACTAAACCGATCAGCGATTGTAATTTACTATCCTGTTTACTTCCCCGTAATTCCCCTGCTACTTTCACAAACTCTCTTAACTTACGTCTTTGAGACTCGCTGTAAGTTTGTTTGACCTTTTCTACTACCGAAGTAGGAGCAATATCAATCACTCGCTCGCTTTCAGTAGAATCATAAACTTGATTGGCAGACAACTCTTCGTCTATTTCTTCAGTGGCATCTACATTACTATCTTTACCAAGCTGACGGGATAAAGTAGAGATCGCAGCAGCAGGAGAAGACATCACACAGCGCACGATCGCCAACGCCGACCAATATCTACCGCGACGTTGAGCGTGAGAAAGCTTACTATCACCATCTTTAACTAATCCTCTGGCTAAATTATAGACCTGCTCGAATAGAGTCCGATATTCTGGAGATAGCTTGTAAGCACATTCGAGAGATTCTCTTTCTGGAAAAGGTGTTTCGTTACCCAACCAGCTACGAACATCTGCTCGACGGCGTTGAACGAAATGACGAGCTAATTCTTTACGCTGTAATTCATTCAAGTTATCAAGTTGGTAACTTTCTAATTCTGGTTTAATTAAGCCCAACAGTGACAAAAAAGATGCAGAGATACCACTATGGGGAGTAGCTGTTAATAAAATTAGATGGCGATCGCTCTTCTCGGCAATTTGCTTGACTAGCTGATATCTCTGTTGCTGCTTAGCCCCATCTTTATCGTTATTACTAGCAGTATGTGCTTCATCCACAATTATCAAGTCGGGACAATGAGCTAAAAAACTAGCCCGACGGCGATCGCTTTTAGCATAGTCGAGACTGACGATTATATGGGGAAAGTAACTAAACACATGACTATCCCGAGAAGGTAATTGTCTCTCTAATTTGCCTACCGTACCCGAACGAATCACTACTGCCTCGATGTTAAACTTCTGTTTTAGTTCCTGTTGCCACTGATCGCATAGTTGAGGCGGACAGAGTATCGCTAGACGTTTTATTTCAGCTCGATCGATCAGTTCACGGGCAATCAATCCCGCTTCTACCGTCTTGCCAATACCCACATCATCGGCAATTAACATCCTTACTGTTTCTAATCGTAACGCCATTAATAAGGGGACTAATTGATAGGGACGAGGACTAACCGATAAGCGACCCAAACAGCGAAAAGGGCCAGCACCACTGCGAAGACTCAATCTCGCTGCTTCCAATAATAATTGACCAGCAGTATGGTCTTGAAGTGCTGCCAAATTAGGCAGGGGAAATTCTGCGTCTCGAATATTTTGTTCTAAACGGGTAAAAATACCACAGACTTCCGATTCATTTCCTGCCAGTGGTCGCAAACGAATAATCTCGGCTAAATCTGATGGCAAAACTACCCAAGTACGATCGCGACAAGTCACAATCGACCCTGGTTTATGAGTGATTGTCATAATATTTAAGGATAAATCTGAGGAAACTTGCTAATTTGGGGCTTTGTTTCCATATTTTTGCAATAATTCCCCACCACGCTCGCCAATTTCTTCTAATTTGACTTGAATTAATTTCAAAGCCATTGGAGAAGGAGCTACTCTTCCTTTTTCCCAACGATTAACCGTGGAAAAAACCACACCACAATCAGAGGCAAACTCTTCTTGTGTTAATTGCATTTCTTCTCTTAATTGGCGAATCAACGAGCCGATTTGAGGTTGTGGCATTTTTTTTAGAGCCACATAATTAGACATTTTTTTACTCGATTCTCCTGCAAATGCTATAGATTTCGTTCCCAATTTTCTTTGTCAAGATACAATAAAGCTGCGATCGATGTCTTAGCTCCAATGTGATTCTGGGTGTTGATTAAAATCGGATTTTGCGCTAATGTTCAATTTCCCCCGCAAGGATTCAATTGGCGGTCTCTACTTCTCTAATCGCCTAATTATATTTGTGTTACTCATTGAATAGCTTGATTCGGGCTAGCTGATTGGAAAACAAGAATTATCTCCCCAGGTATGAGACCCTAGTAGTATGCGGTATTTACAACTACTGACATAATACTCTGGTGAGCGGACACTATCGGATAATCTTGACTCTAACCAAAGATTTTTGTCTCTCGATGCTTGCTATTTCTAATAGCCTTGTTAGGATAAATGGAATTGAGCCGAAATCATACTCATGTCACCTACTGAAGCCCTGACCGCAGAAACTAAACCGAGTTCCCCTTCTAACCCAACTGATACCACGACCTCCCCTGAATCAACCACGGACGAGAAGCTTATGTTTCAAGCTGTGGGCATCATTAGAGTCGAAGTTAATTTTAGTGCTGATGCCCCTGCCACCGTTACCCTCAACCAGAAGCAATACCGTCTTTACCCCAGTCGTAATCCTTTGGCTTTTAAGGGTTTAAAACAAGAAATCGAGACAACTGGCGAACACACCTACAGGTTAATAGTCTATCCCAAAGTAACTCACTTCCCCAAACGCGACCAACCTCATCAAGTCGCTTTTCAGCTAGTCGGTTTTGATTTGGGACGAGACTCCACGGGCATTTCTAATGAGCTGGAGGATAATCAATTTAAACTGGCTGGATTCTGGCAATTTATTCCTGTTTGTCGTCCTCCTTGTATTTCTGTCTTCCGTAACTTTGACCCCAAACTCCTCAAGTACGTTCACCAGCTTGATAATCCAGCTAAGAAAGTTAGAGTACTGAAAGCTAGCCATATCCCTCTACTCTGGAAAG
>JBFRWK010000143.1:0-9222 GCA_051439545.1 Xenococcaceae cyanobacterium
AAAATTGAGAATTGGTGGTCTGTTCTAAAAAATTGGATGAAACAAATGTTACCCGAATTTGAAACAGTCAGAGAATGTGTAGATGCTGCCTTTAAAAAATGTCCTAATGTTTTTGCGTAATGCTATATCGTTTCTCTTCTGCTCTTCTGTAGAGACAAATCTATTACTCCTTATCAGGTTAGAAATTTATTTTTCCAGCAGTAATTACAACCTCTCGACTCAACCGAGATTTAGTTGTTGCTTAACGGGACTTTGACAGTTTTTACCTACCAAAAAGGGGTGAAAGCATGATATATCAATCGTTTAACCTCAAAATAGCTAAATTCTTAATATATCTGGGTTTCAGGCGATTTAACCTCGACGAGGTTAAATCGCCGTCTGGTGAGGCTTTCACCCCTTTTTGGTAGGTAAAAACTGTCAAAGTCCCGCTATATGGCTGTGAGCGGTTTATCTATACCCCGTATCGATCATACTAAGAGAGTTGTAGATTTTGCCCTCGAAATGGTGCGGATTTTGCATCGCTTTAACCGCGAACGCAATAGCAATCTTATCGCGATCGTTGCTTTAGGAGAGATACTTATCTGGTTGCGTAAGCGTAATCCTTCTCTTGCCGTAACCTTACAAATAATCCGTAACTTAGTTTTGCCTAGTTTGGCATTATTTATTTTACTTAATAAGATATTAGGTTTATCGGGCGATCGTCCTTTACTCCAGATCGTGCAAACTTTAGTAGGCGTTTGTGCTATTCATGCAGTACTTTCTTTGGCTAATGGTCTACTTTTTGGCGATGTCAAAGTTGGCACTTGGCAAGCCAATATCCCCAAACTATTCCGCGATTTGGTGCGTTTTTTCTTAATCGCAGTCGGTACAGCCTTAGTTCTCTCAGTAGTCTCGAAAGCCGATTTGGGAGGACTGGTTGCTGCTTTAGGAGTTGGTTCGATCGTTATCGGTTTGGCTCTCCAAGATACTTTGGGTAACTTGTTTTCTGGGATTACTTTACTATTCGAGCGTCCTTTTAATTTAGGAGATTGGTTGGAAGTAAATGGACTGAAAGGTAAAGTAATTGAGATTAACTGGCGAGCGGTACATCTACTTACCAGGGAACTAGAATTATTGGTAATTCCCAATGGGGTTTTGGCAAAAGAAGTAATCCGCAACTATCGCTTACCGCAAAAGCTGCACGTCGAACCAGTAGATATTGGTTTTTCCTATAACGATCCACCGAATAAAGTTAAACGAGTACTCAAAGAAACAGCCTTAGCTACTACAGGAGTTTTAAATAAACCCGAACCAGTAATTCAAACTATCGAGTATGGTGATTCTTCAATTAATTATCGAGTTAGGCTATTTTTAGCCGATTACGATAAAGTACCTCAAATTAGAGAAGAAATTGGTGCAGCGATCGAAACTCGTCGTAAGGCAATTAGATTAGCCCAGAAAAGCAGCAGTAATGGCAAAGTCTGAGTAATATAGCAATATCCGAACAAGTAAGTAGGTAGTAGGTAGTAGGTAGTAGGTAGTAGGTAGTAGGTAGGAAGTAACTTATTACTCATTACTCATTACTCACTACTTGACCTCACCTTTAATTTAAGTATTCAACCGAACTCGATCTAAGAATCGCTATAATTCTCCAAAGCTGATAAATCCAAAGACTCAAACTCTTGAAAAAAGCTAAGCAACCTAGTAGCAATTTTAGCCACACCTAACGCGACATTGGATTCTATATTTAAAGGAATGACAGGATCGTGCAGGGATAAACGGAGTAAAAACCAACCATTTTCCTCCGCCGATGTGCAAGCTATTCTCACTCCTTCATAATTATTAGGGACAATCTCCCAATCATTTTGGGTTTTGGCGAATTCTTCTAGTTGAGAAATAACAGCATTACCATAATCTTTAAAGCGATCGACTGTAATTTTTAAGCGAAATTCTTCACTTTCTACTGGTTCTTGCAAATCGCTAATTAAATCGGTTAACAGCTTTCCTTGCAATTTGGTTTTAGCTAATTCGACTAATAATTTAGTGGCTAAATATGCTCCATCGTCGAGGAAATAATTTTCCTTCATTGCCCCATGTCCAGAGGTTTCGATCGCCAGCCAAGATTCTTCTCCAGAATTATTTAACCGTATTGATTCATTAATAACGTTTTTATAGCCTCGTTTAAAACGATGATGTTTACCCTGTAAGTTTTTCTCGATAAATTGAGTTAAACCATCAGAAGTAATCGAATCTGTCACTATAGTAGATCCTGGATGTTCTTGTAAAACGATTGCCGAAATTAAAGCAATCATCCGATTACGATTTAATTCATTTCCGTTGCGATCGACTGCTGCGACGCGATCGACATCGGTATCAAAAATTATCCCAAAATCAGCATTATTATTAACGACAGCTTGACAAATGGAAGTCATCGCTTCTTTATTTTCAGGATTGGGAATATGGTTGGGAAATGTACCGTCAGGTTCGAGAAATTGACTGCCTCTAGTATCTGCCCCCAGAGGTTGTAAGACTTTGTCGACATAGAAACCTCCCGCACCATTACCCGCATCTACTACTATTTTTAACCCCGTTAAAGGTTGCTCAAAATTATCGGGATGATTGACACCTTGACGGATCGTTTCCACTAATTTAGCTGCATATATTGCCATAAAATCCCGCTCGATAATCTCACCTTGAATGGCACTATGATATGAATTACCAGATTCAGCGATCGCCAAAATATTAGTAATATCGGCTTTTTCTAAACCACCTTGAGGGGTAAAAAACTTTAAACCATTACGATTAAAAGGCAAATGGCTGGCGGTAAGCATAATTGCCCCATCACAATTAAACCCGTCTGTAACCGTACTCATAAACATAGCAGGGGTAGAAGCAAGATTGAAGTTGTATACTCGGCAACCCGCGATCGCTATGCCTGCTATTACCGACTGGCTGAGGGCTTCTCCCGATAAGCGACTATCACGCCCGATGGCGATAGTTAATTCTGTAGTCGATTTACCTGTCTGTTGTTTTAGCCATTGTACAAAAGCATTTCCTATGGTTTTAGCCACTTCAGGAGTTAGATTAACCTTTTCGTTAGGAACACCTTCAATAGCTACACCACGAATATCGGAGCCATTTTGCAACTTTTGCCAATCGATATTATCCATTTTTTTAATCGCTGAGATTCAATAAATAAAAAATTTATCCTCGATCGAAAGAAAGAGGATTATGTAGAGTAAATCTTTAAATTTTAAACTCTAGGCTTTAAACTACTACAGCAAAAGTATATCGATTTGTGAAGTAGAATATTTCTCTAGTAATTAATTAAAAGCTTATAGCTTTGGGATTTTAGCTATAAATCTGTAATTATGGTTATGACGACGAAGGTTTGAATTTTCATCAAACTTACAACAACAGTTATCAAATTTTAAGTATGTAACCTTTAAACCGTTAATTGTAGAAATTAGCTATTTTTTTACTCAGTATCTTCTTCGTCCTCACCCAATTGTCTGAGATGAATATGCTTTCTACCTAAGGTTATTTCAAACTCATCTCCTTTTTGCAGACCCATTTTTTTCGTGTAAGCAGAACCAATTAAAAGATTTCCATTAGACTGAACGCTAATACGATAACTAGCAGAACGTCCTCCTCTACCATGACCATTAGCACTACTGTCTAACTCAATTCCTTCTGCATCAATAAGTGCATTAAGAAACTTCATCATATTGACTCGTTCTACACCATTTTTTGTCACGGTGTAGTAGCCACACTCTTTTGCTTTTTCTTCCTTACTGAGATTACCTAGCTCTTTCACTTTACTGAGTAACTCTTGACCGATTAAAGGTTCAGGTTGGTTTGTTTTTGCCATCAACTTAAACTTAAACTGACTAATTTGTTTTTGTTAGGTTTATAGACTAGCTATTTTGTCTTTATATCAAGACAATAATATCTTACTTGTATATCTACACATAAAACTATTTTACACTTAACAAGCAGATTTAATTATATTTTAACTTGAATTAATTAAGAATAATAATAAGCTATTTATGCTAAATCCGAGCGAAAAATATGGGAATATTTACTAAATTTTATGGCGATCAAAGGGAAAAAATGAAGTTAACAACTCGCGGACACTATAGTGTTAAAGCCTTACTAGACCTTAGTTTACAATCGGGGTATGGACCGACATCAGTAAAAGCAATCTCCCAACGTCAAGATTTGCCTGCTTCTTATTTAGAAAAATTGCTAATTGAAATGAGACGCGCTGGTTTAGTTAAATCGGTTAGGGGAGCGCAAGGCGGTTATCAATTAGCCTATAAACCCGATCGAATTTCTTTGGGTCAAATTTTAGCAGCAGTAGGAGAAACTATAGAGCCTTTACCTCGTCATAGTCCCGATACAAATATGGCAGAAGATTGGGTAACATTTAGCTTGTGGCAAAAGTTACACGAAAAATTAAAAGAAGCATTATATAGTATTACTTTGGCAGATTTATATTATGATGCTCGTAGTTGGCAAGCATCTCAAGGAGAGGAAAGTAATTTTATAGTTTGATAACACTGGGTTATTAATGATTCGTCGATCGAAATCAGGGAATTATCAAAGTGTTTGTTATTGTAATGCAGGACAGTTTATAAAGCAAAGATAATCTTAATTTTTTTCTGACAATAGTGATTCGATCGAAAAAAGTAGTAATTTTACCCATCATAGTTATTGGGGTTTGCCATCTCATTTCTGCCAAATACTAACCTCTCTTAATAACTTAATTTTTTTTGCTAATTGAATCAATAGTGAGAATATCAGAAAATACGGTTATAGTTTTAGTGCTAGCTGCTATTTGGGATTATTTAATTGGCGATCCTTGGAATTGGTTGCATCCAGTTCGAGTAATGGGTTGGATCGTTAAATTTGGTAGCGATCGAATACTTAGTTTTTCTCCAAAAAAATCTCTACGTCGCCAGGGAGGAATTTTTTTAGGTTTAGGTTTAATTCTTGGTAGTGGAATATGGGGTTGGTTAATTATTCAAATAGCGCATCAAATTAATACTTTGTTGGCAATAGGATTAGAAATAATTATTTTAGCTAGTTGTTATGCGGGCAAAAGTTTGCGAGTAGCAGCAGTAGATGTTATTCAACCAATAACTTCGGGCGATCTAAATACGGCTCGTTCTCGTTTAAGTTTATATGTGGGTCGCGATACAGATAATCTTTCAGAGTCAGAAATATTGAGGGCGGTTTTAGAAACCGTAGCAGAAAACGCCGTTGATGGAGTAACAGCACCGTTATTTTATGCTATTTTGGGAGCTTTTTTACCAGGTATAGGGAGTGTTCCTCTGGCATTGGCTTATAAGGCTGCTAGCACCCTCGATTCGTCGATCGGCTATCTTCGCGAACCTTATACGGATTTAGGTTGGTTTAGCGCGCAATTAGAAGATCGTTTGACTTGGCTTCCCTGTCGTCTGACGGTATTGACTTTAGCTTTATTTTCAGGAAAACCAAGACGAGTTTTATCTATCTGTCGTCGAGATGCCGTTAAAGATCCTAGTCCTAATTCTGGTTGGAGTGAATGTGTTTATGCTGCAATTTTGGGAGTCCAGTTGGGAGGGATTAATACTTATCAAGGAGTAGTCAAAGAAAAACCCCTATTAGGAGAGGCTATTAATCCTATTACCCCAGAAAAAATCGAACGAACTTTGAGTTTGACTCGTTATTGTTATTTATTATGGTTGGCGATCGCTTTATTTGGCTTAGGGTTACAATATGTACATTAAAACTGTACATTGCCAAACCGCAAGAGCCAAAATTTATGTTTTCGATTCAAACTACTTATACCAATGCTCGACAAAATTTAGCTAAGTTATTCGATCGCGTAGCTACAGAAAATACCATCGCCTTAATTACCAGGAAAAATCATCCAGATATAGCAATTATTAGGGCTGATGAGTTGTCTTCTATTTTAGAAACTTTACATTTATTGCGATCGCCAGCCAACGCCGAAAAATTAAATCAAGCAATAGAACGTTCTATTGCTAGAGATTCAGAAACTGTTATTTCCTCAGAGTCGCTCGAACAGTTATGCGAGGAATTAGAGATTGACAGATAGCCAGAAGAGAATAATTATATTCGATCGACAATTTCGAGAGGATTTACGCTGGTGGTTCAAACAAGATAAAAAAATAGCTAATCGTATTCTAGATTTAGTAGAAGCTACCATCACCGATCCGTTTGTAGGAATTGGCAAACCAGAATGTTTAAAATATCAAGAAACTAATACTTGGTCGAGAAGAATTACCAAAGAACATCGTTTAGTTTATCGTGTTAAGCGCGATCGCCTTGATTTTTTGCAGGCAAGGTATCATTATTAAAAAATTACCAAAAACTTTGAGACATTTCTAGCAAGATAACTCCTGGAGGATAAGTTTGTTGACACCATTGACGTTTCTGTGTCAGTTTTTGAGGAATCTTACTACAGTCGTAACATTCTACAAATCCCATTTTTTGGTAAAACTCAACCAGATGGGGAAAAGCGATGCAATAAAGATGAATATTGTTAGCTTGTGTCAGTAAATACTTGACTATTTCTCTAGCTACAGATTTTCCTCGCCAGTCTGGTAACACATAAATACCACCTAATTCCCAGATTTCATCAGTGATATAAGTTAATCGTCCCAATCCTACTTTTTGACTTTCGATTTCAGCAATAAATTGGCGATCGCATGAATCTGTAGGCACAAAATTAATAGATTGGTATTGCTGGTTAACCCAATCTAGTTCATCTGATTGCATGGCACGAACTGAGATTAACATATTGTCTTGCTTAAAGTCTCATTTCGATAAACTTACCATTTCTGAGTATAGCTATAGGCAAAAGTTAGCTATCGTGACAAGCGATCGCTTTATGTTACAATTAAGATTCAATATAACTAGCCAAATTTTTAATTGCAGTTTCCGCAGCTTGACGAACTTCTATAGAAGAATCATTTAACAAAGGACGAAGAACGGGAATTGCCTCAACTAAATTTAATTCGTCTATTTCATCAATTGCACTTTCTCTAACAACACAATGGGAATCTTGGAGACTTTCTAATAATAGCGATCGAGCTTCTCTTGGATATAATTTGCTCACAAAGCGCAATACACTACCTCCCACTAAGAACAATTATGAAAGTTTAGTTTTAAAACTTCAGTTTTTGCCTTTTTTGCTTCTTGTCTAATTAATCCCTCAATTGCACTAGCGACGACTTGTGAAGATGCATCGTTAAGGTACTTAAGTATTAATTACTATAAGACTTCTCGATTTTTTCTTCTCTTTTTTCCCATAAATTTAATTTTCGGACAAGTCTATTTCGTCACTTAATTTGACTGGAACCTTCTCTCTCTCAAGGTTTTGGCTTATGAAGCAAACTCTAATTATCTTATTTCTTAAAATTGATTTGCTTTTCGTGTACACATGAATATAGAATATGAAATAGTAGTGCTCGCTACTACTTCACTTCCTTGTTAGCTATTATTGAACTGGAGTAACCCGATCGATAACTTCCATGGTGGTATCTTCATTTACCTTCCAGACATCAAAAACGCCGACTACATCGCCGTACTCATCGATATCTACATTGCTACTAGCACCCTGATAATTGATCTCTTGGCCTTGGCGGATTAGTTCTATTGCTTGACAGGGATCGCTTACTTCCTGACCAGGGGCATTGGCCACTTGGCGAATTTTACTTTTGATCCCATCGCCAGAATTTGCATCGGCTGCTTCTGCCGCTAGCATCATTAGTACTGTGGCATCCCACGTATTCGGCACATAAACCGTCCAATCTTGGCCGGTTTTTTCTCGCCACAGAGAAGTAAAATCAGCCAGTGCTGCTCCTTCGGCTCCAGCTGCAGTACCCAAAGCACCACTGATGATCGATTTATTTTGAGGATCCTTACCCGCTAACTTACTAAAATCTTCTGAATAAACTCCATCGGTCAGCAAAAGCTGAACGTCTTTAGTTAAGCCCTGCTCGAAAGCAGATTGAAGTAACAGGGTTCCAGTTTCCATGTAAAGTATGGCAGCTACAGCGTCTGGCTTACCAGCAAATGCTGCTCTAGCTTCCCCATCAAGTATGGAAGCCTTGGGATCGTAGCGAACTGGGTTAGAAGCATTGATAACTATTCCGCCTAATTTTTGGAAAGCTTCAATAAATTCTTGCTCAAAACCTATTCCGTAGTCGTTGTTGATGGCTACCGTAGCCACCTTATTCCATCCTCCTTTTTTGGCTAAGGCGGCTAAAGCTTTAGCTTGATAAGTGTCCGGAGTAGCTGTTCGAGCCCAGTATCCCTGAAAATCTCCTTGTTTAGCTCTTTCGGTAAAGACAGGACTGGTACTACCTGGAGAAAGTAACATTACTTGATGTCGCACGGCGACATCTGCCGCCGCACTGGATACACTGCTGGCAAAACCCCCAATTATTCCAGCTACTCGGTCAACTTCGGCTAATTTGGAAGTGGCAGCAGCACTACTAACTGGGTCAGTTTGGCTGTCCTCCGTAATGAGAATCACCTCTTGACCATTAACTCCACCGCAAGAATTAATTTTTTCCACGGCCAGTTCTGCCGCTGTGTTTAAATTCGGTCCGATCGAAGCTAGATCGCCAGTTAGAGGCAGCAAAGTTCCAATTTTCAGTCCGGTCTTGTCACTTGTGCCACATCCAGTAGCGAAGGCGGCAGTGGTTAAAGTCAGAAGGCTCAATCCTAATTTTTTCCATTGAGGAAAGTCAAATCCTCGAAATTTTTGCTTCATTGCTTCAATAGATGGGTTTTTGAGGGCTAAATCGATGCCAATGAGTTGGAGATTCAAACCCACGTTAAAATATACCATTTAGCTGATACTTAAAATTTTATAAAAGATGTTAAAACACTCAGCAATTCTCATTTTGGAAAAAATCGGAATTTAGTTTTCTGTCAAAAAGGGGTGAACGAAAAAAGGTGTGGGGAAAGGAAAGTTAGTTAGCGTAAATAACACGATAACTAGGCTGTTCCCAACTTTAGGATCGTTCATTGATTCTGCTGGCTTCTTCGACTAAATCTAGTCTGGCTAATTAGACTTCTTGCAGAAGTCAGGGGAAAGGGGTTACAAAAAAATATGACAAAGTAGGACAGTCGCGGAAGGGGGCTTTTACATCAAGTTTTTGATTAAGGTACATTGACCAAGGTTTATTGAAGCCCCCTTCGCGGACAAATTGCCCCGCTTTT
>JBFRWK010000144.1:0-3596 GCA_051439545.1 Xenococcaceae cyanobacterium
TCTATTGTCAGAAATCACCTAAGCGATCGCCCAATCCCCAAACATTGATTAATCTCTTCGTACTCAAGACCCCGACGTACTTTGCTAATAAATCAAGGAATCGTTGCCCCTGAGTACGCTCTTGACCATTTGTTTTTAACCATGCAACCATTAGAATAGAACAGATCCGGCTTCAGCGACGGCATGATCTTGCTCTCCCGACCCTCCACTAACGCCAATTCCACCTACCACTTGTCCCTCTCTGTAAAGGGGGATTCCACCAGCAAAAATCATGATTTTGCCATCATTAGAGGCATGAATCCCAAAAAATTGCCCGCCTGATTGACTTTGTTCAGCTAAATCTTTAGTGGACAGATTAAACGCTCGCGCAGTATATGCTTTTTTAATTGAGATATCGATACTTCCGATCCAAGCCCCATCCATTCGTACATGGGCTACCAGATTTCCTCCTCCATCCACTACTGCTATATTCATTGGTTGACCAATTTCGAGTGCTTTTTTTTCGGCTGCACTAATTACTCTTCTGGCATCTTCTAACGTAACCATTAATCCCTCCATTGAACTTAACCTTAGATATTTTTCAATTTACCTCATCAGGTGAACATATATTAAATTTTAAGTACACTAGCAAATTCCAGGCTAATAGACAATATACCTCGTATTTCTAAGTCTCTGTTAATCTGGGAATCAATTGCGCCAAATTACAAGGACGATTGCGAGAATCGAGTTGGTCTTTGATAATACTCCATCCTGTTTGACAAGCACCGCTAGAACCAGGCAGACAAAAGATATAAGTACCGTTAGCCACCCCAGCCAGAGTCCGAGACTGAATGGTAGAGGTTCTAATCTCTTGATAGGAAATCATCCGAAATATCTCACCAAAACCTGCAATTTCCTTGTCTAATAGGGGTTTAACCGCTTCTGGAGTGCCATCTCGTCCTGTAACTCCCGTACCACCAGTGGTTAAGATTACTTGGACAGATTCATCTGCAACCCATTTCGATATTACAGCGCGAATTTGGTAAATGTTATCGGGAACAATGGTTTTTTCTGCTAAGGAATGTCCTGTTGTTGTCAAATTATCTACTAATATTTTGCCCGATTTATCATCAGCTTCGGTTCGCGTGTCAGAAACCGTCAGCACGGCAATTTTTAAAGGTAGTAAAGATTCGTCTCTGTTCATATTTCTCCCAAATAAATAGCCTGTTTGAGTAAAATCGGCTTTTATTTATATCGATCGCAATTATCTTTCTACCAATAACCCGTTTTCACAAGTGTCTTGCTCTGCATTTACTGTTTTTAGTGCTTCAGGAGCTTCAGGTAAAGCAGAGGAGTGATGTTCGATAATCTCCCATTGGTTATTACCGTTTTTGTGATAAGTGAAACTATAGCGTGCGGGTACTTCTTTGGTTTGACCATCTTTAGTATAGGTGAAAGTATAGTAGCCACTGTTAATGGCAAGATTTTCATCGTACATTCTTACGCAACCTTTATAAGAACTAACGCTCAATTCGGGAAGCATGGCAAAATATTCAAAATAATCGCGAATTTCTGCGGGGGTATCCCTTACTTGCTCGGAGACAGTACCCCACAAAAGTCCATTTTCGGCATACAAGGCTACGACCTCATCTACCATTTCTTCAGAACCAGAAGTAACCGTATCGAGCCAAATATCAGTAGTTTCTGCTACCTCTTTTTCTGCTTTTTCCGTTTGAGCAAAACTAGATAGAGGAGTAATAGTAACTAACAAGGCTGTAACAGAAACAAAAGAAATTAATTTCTTTCTGTTCAAAATTGAATTGAAAAATTTCAAGTAGCTTGAAATTGCCGAATCTTTTGATAAGGACATATTTTTTCACCTAAATCGAACCAAAAACAACAATATCGAATTTTGGCAATAATGATAATTGTTATTGCAAGCTTAGAAATAATAATCCAATAAATTCCCGATGAAGGCGATAAAATATTTCGCTTCGGATCCCCTCTAAATCTTAGTTTTATTAGCTATAACTTCTTCCAAACTCTCTTTTAACTCGGTTATACTCATCGTACCAATATCTCCTTGTTGGCGAGTGCGAATGCTTAAAGTTTGAGTTTCGACTTCTCGCTTGCCAACTACTGCTACTACAGGGATTTTTTCTAGTTCGGCATTACGTATTTGTTTGCCCAAACGTTCCCCCGTGCAGTCTATTTCTATCCGATAACCAGCCTGTTTTAGCGTAGCAGCAACAGCTTCCCCATATTCTCTTTGTGCTTCACTCACTGGTAGCAAGCGTATCTGTATCGGTGCTAGCCACAATGGAAAATCTCCTGCATAGTTTTCGATTAAAATTCCGTAAAAACGCTCTAAAGACCCAAAAATTGCCCGATGAATCATAATTGGACGTTGACGAGAACCATCGGCTGCTACATATTTCATGTCAAAGCGTTCTGGTAAGTTAAAATCTACCTGGATAGTGGAACATTGCCAAGTACGTCCAATGGCATCTTTAATTTTGATATCAATCTTAGGACCATAGAAAGCACCACCACCCTGATCTTCAATATATTCCCAACCTTTTGTATTTAAAGCTTCTACTAAAGCCTGAGTCGCCAACTCCCAACCTTCATCTGTACCTACCGATTTATCTGGGCGAGTAGAAAGATTGACTTCATAGTCTTTAAAACCAAAGTCCGAAAGAATCTTTTCCGTTAAATTCAGTACGCCGAGAATTTCCCCGGCAATTTGTGTGGGTAAACAGAAAATATGAGCATCATCTTGAGTAAAACCCCGCACCCGCATCAAACCATGTAGAACACCAGATCGTTCATAGCGATATACTGTCCCTAACTCTGCCCAACGCAAAGGGAATTCTCGATAGGAATGGAGTTCATTTTTATAGGTTAAAACATGAAAGGGACAGTTCATGGGTTTGATTTGATAAGCTTGTTCTTCAATCTGCATCGAATCAAACATATTTTCCCGATAAAAATCAAAATGTCCCGATGTTTTCCATAATTCTAAGTTAGCAATGTGGGGAGTATAGAGGAGTTCGTAACCTCCATCTAAATGAGCCTTACGCCAATAATCTTCAATGACGTAGCGCATCTTTGCACCACGAGGATGCCAAAATACCAAACCACCACCAGCATTTTCCTGAATGCTAAACAGTTTTAGCTCTTTTCCTAGTTTGCGATGATCTCGGCGTTTAGCTTCTTCCCGTTGTTGTAAATAAGCGTCTAATTGTTCGGGGGTTTCCCAAGCAGTCCCATAAATGCGCTGTAATTGGGCTTTGGTTTCATCTCCTCGCCAGTATGCCCCAGCTACGCTTTCTAAAGCGAAAGCTTTGGGGTTAATCTCCCCTGTATAATTAATATGAGGTCCGGCACAGAGATCCCACCAAGATACTTTAGCAGGAATTTTGATCGGTTTAATCAAAGAAGGTTCTGGTAAAGCACCTTTAAGCTTTTCTCCCACATCGGGCAATCTACCACCGTCGGGACTGCCGATGTAGTAACGAGTAATGGTTGCTCCTTCAGGGATGCTATCTAATATTTCTAGTTTATAAGGTTCCCCTAACTTTTGGATTTCGGCTTTAATTGCTTCTCTAGTGATC
>JBFRWK010000145.1:0-25535 GCA_051439545.1 Xenococcaceae cyanobacterium
AAACAACCCTACCAGATATTGGAAACTAAAGCTGCTATGAATAAATTAAAGCATTTTGACCATAAGTTTGAAACTAAAGTCAATACAATCACAACAGAAATAATTTTGGACGATCTCTCTTCAGAAATAGAGTTTGAAATAACCTTGAAATGAATCTCGAACAATTACGCTAAATCCTTACATATTTTGAGTTTTATCAATTGTTGTATAGATTTTTTCATAATCGATTAAACTAAAATCAGTCGTATCTATTTTTAGAGTAAGATCGCAAACCTTTAAAATTTCATAGCCTACTTGTTTCCAATTTGATTCCATCTCTTCATATATTAAATGATCTACATGACCAGGATGTCTTGCACCAGATGTAGCTCTATGTTTAAATCTTTGTAGGGCGATCGCTATTTCTGTATAGCAATGAATTTGTAATGAATTAAACTGATATTTATTTTTGAGATTTAATAATTTAGCTGTATCTACTGCCGATTTAAAATTACTTTCAATAACTAATGATTTTTTATTGGCTAGTAACTGTTCTGTAAATAAATAAAGTATATCGTAGCTGGCAATACCTAATTTTTTAGACCATTTTCTATCGGAATAACCCAAAGAGTTATATAAAGATTCTTTAATATCGTCTCTACTTATCAACGGCAGCGAATAACGTTGGGCTATTTTTTTAGCCAAGGTAGTTTTCCCAGTACAAGAAAACCCAGAAACGACAATAAGTAGGTTGTTCATAATTTATTTCACTTATTGGCATTTTGGCTAATGGACATGGCGTAAATAAATCTATTATTCATTAAAGTTGAAAACAATACTAACTACTAACTACTAACAGGGCGCAAGCCTTGCGGAGGGGCTGTCTCCTGGGGAAACCCCAGGAGCTTGTACGCCCCGTCCCCTACTTACCTTTATTAGTACTAATTACAGAATAATAATGCTCTACTACGGGAAAAGGATCGTAAAAATGATGTAATAATTGTTTCCAGCTTTGATATTGTTCCGATTTTCTAAAGCCAATGGTATGGTCTTCTAAAGTTGGCCAATAAACTAATAATAAATAGCGATCGCCTACTTCTATACATTTCTGTAAATCATGAGAAATATATCCTGGCATGGAAGAGATAATCTTAGCTGCTTCTTGAAAAGCAATTTCAAATTCATTGCTCATTCCAGATTTGATATTTAATATAGCTGTTTCTAAAATCATAAATTATTCTTAATTTGTATTTATAATTAAAAATAATATTTGGAGGCTTGTTTGTGTGAATTTCAACATCAAGCTATTGTCAAGAAATTTATTAGATACTATTCTGTGGTTTCCTGTAAAACAATATGGAATGCTTAAGATAAAAATATATTCTGATAATTTACTGGAACAGCAGGGAAGAGAGCAACTTATTAAACTAACTAAAAAGTACGATCTAAAGCGGTGGCTGTTCACTCGCAAAATAATCATTCAACAAGGAGTAATTCCACATAGTTATCCAATCTTGACACTCAATGTTGCCTGGATCGATCGAGAAGATCGATACCTTTCGGTATTTTTACACGAACAGTTTCACTGGTTTGTTTTAAAAAATCCAAAAAAAGAATCACAAGCAATCTCTACATTTCAGAAGATGTTTCCCAAAATTCCTGTAAGTCAACCTGAAGGAGGAGGCAATAAAATTAGTACCTATCGACATTTAATCGTTTGTTATTTAGAGTTTCAAGCTCTTTGCCAGTTACTAGGTGAACAAAGTGCGCGGAATACTATAGAAACAATGCCCTATTATCGATGGGTTTATCGGCAAATATTGTCTGATGATGGTAAAATCCTGGCTGTTTTATTAGCCAATGGGTTTCAGCTTCCTTAAACTTACATTCGATCGACTTAAAATTACATAGCAGAGCAAGAAGAGTACTACAATTATTTGAAAAGAAGATATTTAAAATTAGTCAGGTTTTTTTGTTAGCCTAAAAAATAGCCGTTTGACTAGAGCTACTCATTCAGGACAAATATCCTAAAAATTCTCATTAATCAGCCATTCTTACTTGGGAAAAAGCATGAAAATAATTATCCCTCGCCGAATTAAAAGAATTCTAAGTGGAAGCATTATCTTTGGTCTGGTGGGTTGTTCTCTCCTACAAAATTCCCCTTCTGTCTCTAGGGAGAACGATAATCTAACCACTTCCCAGAGTGATGTTGCTGGCAGTTTCCAAAAAACCACGATCGTAGAAGGCTTAGAACATCCTTGGAGTATGGCATGGTTACCAAACGGAGAAATGTTAATTACGGAAAGACCAGGGCGGTTACGTATTGTCCGTAATGGAGAGCTAGATCCTAATCCAATTCCAGGAACTCCCGAAGTCTTTGCAGTTGGTCAAGGGGGTTTGATGGATGTTTCTCTCCACCCAAATTTTAGCGAAAATCGCTTAATTTACCTTACTTATTCTCATGGTAGCCAACAGTCCAATCGTACCAGAGTCGCCAGAGCAACCTTTGACGGAACAGCCTTACAAAACTTAGAAGTTATTTTTGAGGTTGACCAAACAAAAAGAGGGGGTCAACATTTTGGCTCGCGCATTGTTTGGCTAAGCGATGGCACGATGTTAGTGTCTCTTGGGGATGGTGGCAACCCACCACTTCAACTAGATGGAGAATTGATTCGTCAACAGGCTCAGAATCTTAACTCTCATCTTGGTAAAATTGTCCGTCTGAACGATGATGGTTCTATACCAGGGGATAATCCTTTTGTCGCCTCAGATAATGCCAATCCATCTATTTGGAGTTACGGACATCGTAACATTCAAGGGATTACCGTCGATCGAGCTACTAATAGGATCTGGTCTACGGAACATGGTTCTAGAGGTGGGGATGAATTAAATTTAATAGAAGCTGGTAACAACTATGGTTGGCCTCTAGCTACTCATAGTGAGGAATATACGGGAGGAGAAATTTCCGAGTTTCGTTCTCTTCCAGGAATGGTAGACCCCAAAGTAGTTTGGACTCCTGCCATAGCACCTTCAGGACTAGCAATATATAGTGGCGATCGATTTCCAGAGTGGCAAGGAGATTTATTTGCAGGAGGACTAGTTTCTCAAGATGTTCGTCGTCTGGAATTAGATCCAGAGGGCAATGTTACCGATCGAGAATCAATGGCGATCGCTCAGCGCGTGCGGGACGTAAGGCAAAGTCCTGACGGGCTATTATACATTTTGACAGATGAGCCAGATGGACAACTGATTCGTCTAGAACCTGCGGAACTTTAACCTAAATTCCAAGCGATCGCCATTTCGTAGTTATTATAACCTTAGAGAAATTTATCGATTTTGCCGAGAATAGTAGATAACATCCAGATTAAATATATGAATTTGCTTTTGATATTTCAAGCCAGCTTTTTCTATTACCCTTCTTGAAGCAAAGTTATCGGGCAATGCCATCGCAATTACTCGATCTAAATTAACCATATTAAACCCGTAGTCAATTGCTGCTTTCGCTGCTTTGGTGGCAATTCCTCGCCCCCAATAAGCCGAAGCCAGTCCATAAAGAATTTCAACTTCATCAAGTTCATCTAAGTAACGCAAACCACAATAGCCAATCATTTGAGATGAACGATTTTCTCTAATTGCCCAAATTCCGTATCCTCTTTGTTTCCAGTGCCTAACAAAAGATTTCAGAGATTTTTCTGTGTTTTCTCTAGATACAGGAATTCCCCGACTAGGCAAAAAACGGGTCACTTCAGTATCAGCCCAAATTGCTGCAAGAGCATCTAAATCAGAGAGTTTAAGGGGTCGCATTGTCAAATCATTAATCTGTAAAATATTTGGATTAGTAGAATTTGTCATAGCAACAATAGCTTTTTTAATTAAACCTTTTCTGATAGGTAATTTGCTGGTGAAACCGAACTAAAAAGAGAACTGCTGCGATCGCCATTCCCATAAAATGTCCTAACCATAAACCAGTTCCACCTAAATCTAAAGTAAATCCAAGAATATAGCCAGAAGTTAGTCCCACACCCCAGAAAGCGGGAATACTCAAGAGCGTAGGAATACGAGTATCTTGAATTCCTTGAAGCGCACCATGAGTAATTTTTTGGATCATATCTGGTATTTGAGATACTGTAGCAATAGTTAACATAGGTAAAGCTAAAGCTATTACTTTGGCATTAGCAGGATCGTTAATATCTAAATACAATCCAACTATTACTTGAGGAAATAACAACATCGCGATCGTTACTGAAATCGCAAAGATAAACCCCATAAAAATACTAAGATATCCCGATCGCTTGATTCCTGCTAGATTTTTCTGTCCGAACCATTGTCCTACTCTCACTGTCGCTGCATAAGACATTCCCAAAGGAATCATAAAGATCACCACAATAGTTTGAAAGACAATTTGATGGGCAGCTAATACTTCTGTGCCTAATGCACCCATCAAATAAGTCACGATCGTAAATAGTCCTATTTCTAGTGCTGAAAAGATACCAATGGGCAAACCAACTCTAATTAAATCTCTTAAAATACTTGGTTTGAGTCGATGTGCTTCTTGAACAATACGATACTGTTTAAGCTGTGGATGTTTGAGGATATAAATAACCAATGCTAAAAACATTCCCCAAAAAGAGATGATACTTGCCAATGCCAGTCCAGCTAATTCCAAGCGCGGAAAGCCAAATTTACCAAATCCTAGAACGTAGTTACCAGTAATATTAAAAATAGTTCCAGTAATTACGATAAACATAACAGGACGGGCATGAGATAATCCAGATACCACACCTCGGAGCAAAACAAAGCCCAAAGCAGGAAAAAAACCCCATAAAATAATATCTAAATAAGTATTAGCTAGAGTAACGGTTGTTTGGACTTGCCCTAATTGAAGCATAATTCTATCTAAATGAGCGATCGCCAACACGAGCGGTATTGTCAGCAACAAAACCAACCAAAATCCCTGACGTGCTAATTTTTCAATCCTTGTTTTATCTCCCGCACCATAAGCTTCGGCAATTAGGGGACTAACTCCCATAACTAAACCCCCCGCAGTACTTAATAAAGCCAAGAAAGTTAAAGAAGCTAAACCCCCACCAGCAAGGGTTTCTGCGGACAATCTACCCATCATAATCGTGTCGAAAAACCCCGTGAGAGATTGTGCCACCTGTGCGCTAGCTAAGGGAACGGCTAATTGCAGAAATTTTTTAATTTCTGTGCGAATTGAAGAACTAACTAAATTAGAAGTCATGATTAAGTATATTTGAGCCAAATATTCGCAAGCCAAGACAAGTTGAATCTCTCTAAACCTCGATCGAGTATAAAATCGTGCGCTCTATTCTCTAGTAAAACAAAAAAAGCATTTTAGGCTAAATTTTGGCACAATCAAAGTAAACAATTCTATCTACGATCGAAATATCTCGTTTATGCCTCGCAACATTTGTTGTTCTCATCTAGATAAGTCGGGATGAAGCAAGAAGCCTCTACGCCGTTAGAAGGTGTGTCATATTATCAAATCGATCGCGCCATTGAACACAATAGAAGTTTGAAGAAATACTTTTTTTATTACAATATCAAAAAAAGAGGATAATCAAATGTCTGGCGAGCGCAATATTAATGTCCTAATCTTTACTTGTACTGCTATACTTGTAATTTGACAAAAGTGCGATCGCCATAAAAAAAGAAAAGGCTAATTATTACCTTTCCTCTTTCAACAAGTTAAATATTTATAATACTGATATAGCAATACTCTAAAACTTGTGAATATTGCTGTTATTTATATTAATTCCATCAATTATTTAGGGTTGCTATAAATAATCTTTATCTAACTTAATAAGCTAAAGTTTCTAAAGTTTCTCTTAAATATTTTTGGATTTGAATATCGCTGTTTTGTTCTCCATCGATTTCTAAGTTTTGCTCATTTTGCCAACGTTTGAATCCCGAACTTTTTTCGATCGCTTGTTTGAGACTAGACCAAATTGCCTCGTCTCGATCGAATTGTTCTTGAGGAGATAGTGTAGAATTTGTCATATACTTTCCCTATTTATACTCTATTTTTACGATAGCGTAACTAATCTGGAAGTTTGTGATAAATATTACACAAAAACAAAAAAAGCTTATAGCCATAATTTATAGCTATAAGCCTTTAATTCTAGTGTTTACTTAGTAGCTAGGGTACGACGCTTGAAGACCATTTCATAGGCTTCAACAATATCTCCTTCTTGCCAATCATTGAATTTCGATGAACCGATACCGCATTCGTAGCCAGAATTAACTTCTTTGACATCATCTCTAATCCTTTTAAGAGAATCAAGATTACCTTCATAAATAACTTCTCCTTTACGGCGGACTCGGATGTTGCAATTACGAATTAATTTACCCGACTGCACATAAGAACCAGCTACACTTCCACGACCTACGGGGAAAACGGCTCTTACTTCTGCCTGACCGAGATTTTCTTCTACTTCTTCGGGATCGAGCAAACCTTCCATTGCTCCTTGAATTTCGTCAAGAAGTTTATAGATGATATTGTATTGGCGGATATCTACCCCTTCACTATCGGCTGCGGGACGTGCGCCACTAGCCAAAGTAGTATTAAAGCCAATAATAACCGCACCACTAGCAGCAGCTAAATCTACATCGGTTTCGGTTACTTCTCCAGGAGCAGCTAGAAGTACGCGAATTTGTACCTCTCCTTGGGGTAACTGTTGCAAAGAGCCTAAAATAGCTTCTACCGAACCTTGAACATCAGCTTTGAGAATCAAATTGAGTTCTTTTAGTTCCCCTTCTTGAGCTTGAGCAGAAAGAGTGCTGAGACTGACTCGGCGAGAAGACATAGCTTCTTGGAGGCGATTATTGCGTTGATTGTCGGCTCTAGCTTCTGCTACTGCCCTCGCTTCTTTTTCGCTAGGATAAACATCAAATTCGTCTCCTGCTGCGGGAACTTCATTTAAGCCCAAAATTTCTACGGCAAACGAAGGCGTAGCTGCTTCTACTTTTTCGCCTCGATCGTCAATCATAGCCCGAATCTTACCCAAAACCGAGCCAGCGACAATCACATCTCCGACTCGCAAAGTACCATTTTGCACGAGTAGACTAGCTACGGGGCCTCTGGCGCGATCGAGATGAGCTTCAATAACTGTTCCTTTAGCAGTACGATCTGGGTTAGCAGATAGTTCTTCGATTTCGGCGACTAACAAAATCATCTCCAGTAAAGTATCGAGATTGTCTCCTTTCAAGGCACTAACTGGCACCATAATCGTATCTCCACCCCAGTCTTCAGGGACTAATCCTTGTTCGGATAATCCTTGTTTAATGCGATCTGGATTAGCTTCTGGTTTATCTACTTTGTTAATGGCGACGACTAGAGGTACTTCAGCAGCTTTAGCATGAGAAATTGCCTCTCTAGTTTGGGGTTGTACTCCATCATCAGCAGCAACGACCAATACCGCAATATCGGTTATTCTAGTTCCTCTAGCTCGCATAGCGGTAAAGGCTTCGTGACCTGGAGTATCTAAGAATACAATCTGTTGTTCTTGACCATTGTGTTCTACATCAACGTGATATGCACCAATATGTTGAGTAATTCCTCCTGCTTCTCCTTGAGCTACCTTACTTTGGCGAATCGAGTCGAGCAGAGTAGTTTTACCATGGTCAACGTGACCCATAATGGTTACTACGGGCGGACGGGGCTGTAAGTTTTCTAAATCTTCAGCATCGAGCATTTCTGTCTCTTTTGCTGCTGCGGATTTAGCTTCAGGAGTTTCAACTGTAACACCTAATTCTTCTGCTACCAAACGAGCCGTATCTAGGTCTAGAGTCTGGGTAATATTGACTGCTATTCCTTTGAAGAAAAGATTTTTGATAATATCTGTTTCTGGCGTGTTTAGTTTTTCAGATAATTCTCTGAGAGTTAAATTACTAGTGAGAGTAATTTTTTCAGGTAAGACCTCAACTGCTGCTCGCTCGCGCCGTTCCTGTTTGGGGGTAGCAGTTTTTTCTGTCTTCTGAGGAGCTTTTTTCGCTCTTTTTGCTCCTGTAGCTGCTGGTGTTTTTTGTTCTGATTGTGGTTTAGGCGGACGAGCAATAGATAAACTAACTGATGGAGAACCTCGATCGATCTCTAATTCTGATTCAAAATCATCATCATCATCGACAATGGGTTTGGGGCGACGCTTACCTTTATTTTTGGTTTTTCCTTCTGATTCGAGCTTATCATCATCCTCTTCTTCATCTTCCCAACTTTTACCTCTAGCTTTACGAGGAGGAGTAGGCGGTCGTTTTAGTTTGACAGTTTTCTTCTCTTCCTGTAGCTCCATAGCTTCATCATTTTCCAGTTCTGAGACTTCTGGAGCAATAGTAGTTTCAGGTACTTCTTCTTTAGCTGGTTCGAGCGGTTTTGGTCTTTTGAGTTTTTGAGGTTTAGGACTGAGTTGTGGCTCTTTTTCTGCTGTTGTTGACTCTTGAGGTTTTTGCGGAGGCTGTTCTTGTTTAGTTTTATTCCTAGAGGGTGTTGGGGATAAGTTCCCCTGTGCGGGAGTTTTGAGATCTTGCTGTCGAGCGGGGGGTTCTATTAGTTTGGGTTTGGTTACTGTTGGTGAAGAATTTGCTACTATTTCTCCTTTGTCTGCTTCTGATGGTTTTTGGGCGACAGATGGCTCTGGCACAGCAATTTTAGATGGCTCTTGTTGCTGATTTTTAAGCGTAGGCAGTGTAGGTTTGACCAATTTTGCTGGTTGAGACTTAGATGGTAGTTTAGGCGGTGCAGCTAAGGTGGGAGCATTACTATCTTGTTCCTGACTTTTACCTTGGTTTTGAGAAACAGAGTTAGAAGTTTGCTTTTTGTGATGAACCGCCAGAATTTGCTGCTTGGGTTTTTTTCTTCCTTTAGATTTTTTAGATTCTGTTCCAGTTGCCATATTACTACTCGCCATTTTTTCGGGAATTTGTTTAGCTGCTACTGCTTTCACTCTTTCTGCTTGCGCTGTGGTAATTGTACTGCTATGGCTTTTAACTGCAATGTTAAGTCGATCGCAGATTTCTTTTATGTCTTTATTGTCCAAATTCAACTCTTTTGATAATTCGTATATTCTGACTTTTCCGTTGTTCATCCACTATGCCCTTTACTAACTGATTAGTATTGATTACTCCCTTAAATTTTGCTCATATGTTTTGCCTTTCATTTTGCTACTTTTTTTAGTAATGCTTTGGCTTTAAAATAACCTTGGACTAACTATGAGTTTTTTGATTCACTATTTCACTGTTGTGAAACAATGCTGCTTGCGGTGACTGCTTTCCGCCTTATTAATTTGCAGTTTATTATTCCTCCTACTAGTTTCTATTTTAAGAAAAAATACATAAATCTTTTAGCTAATTTTCTCAGTATTTTTTTAAAACTTATTTAATCTTACTGCCCTGGGGTAATTCCCTCTCGCTCGATTGTGCTAAACGTACTTGTAAGTTTTGATAGATCTGTTCTGGTATTTTAGCTTTTAAAAACCGACCGAGACGATTTTTAGTTCTTGCCTTTTGAAGACAATCACTCTGAGGACAGATATATGCCGAGCGACCCATTCCTCTATCTAGTTGTATTTGTCCAGATGGATAATTTCTAACCACCCGCCAAAATAGTTCTTTGGGTGCTACTTTACTGCAACTAATACAACGTCGATAGTTTGGTTTCATTTTAGCTATTTGACTATTCCTAGAGACAAAATCCTAGAAATTTTAATTTAATCAGTATTTTGGCTAATTATCAGATGAGATTCAAGTTTTTTCTAGCTCGATATCGTCTAACTCTGTTTCTGTCATTTCTGTTGTTTCTTCTGCCAATGAATCTGCTGTTTCTATTTCGTCTTCTGGTTCATCGAGCGTGTCTCTTGGTTCTGGAGAAGTGTTTATTTCTTCTTCATATTTATTAATATCTTTGATGTCTATTTTCCATCCTGTCAGACGAGCAGCTAATCTAACATTTTGCCCTTCTTTGCCGATCGCCAAACTCAATTGATCCTCGGCAACTAGAACCATAGACTGTCTTTCTTCTGTATCTGCCAAAATTACTTTATCAACTCTAGCAGGACTGAGGGAATTAGCAATATAAGTAGCGGGATCGGGAGACCAACGAATTACGTCTATTTTCTCGCCTTTAAGTTCTTTAACTACTGCCTGAATTCTCGAACCTCTAGCTCCAATACAAGAACCGACGGGGTCTACATCTCGCTCTAGAGTATCTACTGCAATTTTAGTACGGACACCAACATAACGAGAAGGAGGATTAGCTTCTCTAGCTACAGCGACAATTCGGACAATTTCTTCTTCTATTTCGGGAACTTCATTACTAAATAATTCTACAACTAAACCTGCTGCTGCACGGGAAACTATGAGTTGAGGCCCTCGATGGGGAGATTCTCTAACTTTTTTTAAATAGACTTTTAAAGTAGTGTTAGAACGATAAGTATCATTGGGTAATTGTTCCCGTTTGGGCAATTCTGCTTCTACTTCGGGTTGTCCCAAACTACTACTAACCGCCATAATTACCGATTGTCTTTCAAAGCGGAGTACTCTAGCTTGCAATACCGTTCCTTCTAGGTCTTTAAATTCTTCTTGGATTAATTTACGTTGTTGATCCCGTAATTTTTGCAGCAATACTTGTTTGGTTTGAATTGCTGCCATCCGCCCAAAATCCTTTTGTTCGGGGGTAACATCTACTATTACCGAATCGCCAATTTGAAAATCCGAATCGCTCAGTTCATCTTGCACTTCTTGAAGGGCAATTTCGTGATCCCCATCTTCAAAGTTTTCAGTGTCTACGATTATTTTCGTGGTTAGAATCCGAAAACCTTCTTCTTCTGTATCTAATTGTACATTAAAATTATCAAAATATTCTTCACTGAATCGATCGCGATCGAGACTTTGAGAACGGCGAAAACGCTCGTATCCTTTTAAGAGTGCCTCTCTTAAAGCTTCTTGTACGGCACTAGATGGTAAATTATGGGTTTGGCTAATCTGGTCTATCATATCTCGTAGACCAGGTAAACTTACTATGGTCATAAGCAATACTCCTAATTACTAATTATTAAAATTATTTTGATTTTCTTTTTGCTAAAGTTCAACTTTGCTCATCGAGTTGAACTTTAGCAATTAAGTTACGGGGAATGGCACTTACTTTGCCTTTCTGATTGATATACACAGCTTGTTCATCACGACCTTGAAGCTTACCATGCCATTCTTTACGCTCTTTGTAAGGAGCAAAAGTTTTAAGTTTAACAGAAAATCCTTTAAAGGAAATAAATTCTCGGTCTGTACTTAGAGTACGGGAAATACCAGGGCTGGAAATTTCTAGTACATAAGCTCCAGGGATAATTTCGGCTACATCTAGTTCTGCTTCCAAAGCTCGACTCATATGTTCGCAATCGTCGAGACTAGTATCTGCTAAGGTATTACGAATATCGACTCTGAGAACTGGGGGCTTTTTGTTGGTTTGAAAAACGATATCTACCAGTTCTAAGTTAAGTTGTCGAGCAAGGGGTGTTGCCAAATCTATTATTTGGGGAACAAGATGATGAGTCATCGTAATCTTTGCAATAAAAAAAGCGGGCTAAACCCACTCATAGTCTAGTTATTAGATGCCTTAGTAGGTGGAAAGACTATACAAATATAAGTCCTTTCCCTTAACTATTATACAAATAAATGATGCCGATCGCAGAGGTATTAGTAGTATTGCTGAGATTGGGTAATTTGGCGTAAAGCTCTAGTTTGTTCGAGAATATCTTCTATATCTTCTTGAGAAAGTCGCTCGACATAGTTAACTTTTATTTCTTCTAATAGATCGATTAATAAGAATTCGATTTGATTCAGGCTTTTTTTGGCTTTTAGCTCGCTAGAGAAAGACTTACTTAAGTTTGTCACCAAACTTTCTAATAATTGCTCGAATTGCCGATCTTCTTCTAAAGCAGCATCAAGGACATCGATAAAAGCTTGATAGGTTTGACTGACTATTTGGCCTATCGCCCTATCGATGGCTGATTCACTGCCTGGCAAAAACCGAATACTTTGATAGGCTGATGTTTGTTTAATTGCTTTTTCCAAACTATATTCTAGTAACTCTTCGGCTTCTGGTCTTATTTGCGGTAAAACTTCATAAACTAATAACTGGGCGATTAATTTAATAATTTCGGCGATTTCATTTGTATCATTTAAATCGATGTAAGGATTGGCGTGACTATGAGCTAATAATTTATTAATATCCCCATGACGCAGAGACTTTTGGAGTTTATTGATGATCCTAATTACTACTACTTCGGTAACGTCTTCGGCAATACCCGCTACTAACCCTTGGCTTAGTTGTTTTTTGATCGGTAAAAGATCGATAATCTCCGCCTGGTTGAGACGAATAGTTACGGGAATAACTCTCAACCATCGCCAAAAGGGGAGAAAGAAAAACAGATCGTACCATCGCCATAACATAGCATCTCGCCAACTTACATTGGTGCGTGTACGACTGATATACCAAGTTCTCGGAAAAAATTCTAGAGCAAAAAAAACGGCAAAAGGAAAGTCAATGAAACCAAAATTATCGACATAGTTACCAGTTTCACTGATATGACGGTAATAATTCCGCTCGATGAGTGGTTTGATTTCCGTGTTAAAAAAATCTAATTTTTCACTGGTTTGCGCTCGCAGATAATTAACCGTCCAAAATTGACGAAATGCCTGTTTTGCAGAATCATCTGGATTGGGGAGATATTCTCGCATTCGATTGTTAATTTGTTCGAGAGTACCACTTTTACCTGCTTCGGCAAAAGGATTAGTCTCGATCATCTCTACACTACGAAGGCGTAAATCCCCAACTAAGGCAATGACTTCAGGAGAATTGAGGTTATCAGTCGCTAATTGTTCTTGTAATTGAGCAAATTTATCTAAATATTGCTCGGTATCGCGATAGGGAACTATCCCTTTGAGGCGATCGTATTGCGTAATAAATTGCGAAATACCAGGAGGTATCACGTCTAGCTTAATGCCCTCAAACTCAAAGAAACCGAGAGTCAATTCCCCCAATCTAATATTGCCCTGTAGCCAAAAATCTCGCAGAGGGACATAACTTAAATCAAAAATCACTAAACATAGGTTTAAGGTTGCTACCAAAGCCATTAATCTTTCAAACCAAAGCCTTGAACTATTTTTTTTCTTTTTTAAGCTACGGGTTTTTTTTACAATGGTCATTAATTCCCCACTAACCACTAACTACGCTCCCACTAACCACTCCTACCTATCGCTAGCCAGCACTCCATTGAGAAAAATATCTGCTATACCTTCTGCCATTTCTTGAATTGCTTGGGGGGAAGCATCGGGTTCTAAAATAGTTTGCTCGGAAAAACCCGCGATCGCAAACATTCCTAAAAATACTTGAGCGACTATTTTCGGATTCATCGGACGATAAATTCCTCTTTCCATCGCCGTTTCAAAAAAGGCTTCCGCTACATCAGTCATTTTCGCGATTACTTCTACCTGAATTCGTTCTCTTAATTCAGGGTGATATTGAGCTTCGATAAAACAAACTCGCAATAAGTTGCCATTTTTTTTCATATTCATCATTCTGCGTCGCATTACTTGAGCTACTGCTTTATAACTGCCCATTTCACTCAATTCTGTTAAAAGATCGGTGAGGATCTCTACCCAGCCAGCCGTCGCTACTTCGATTAATATGGCTTTTTTATTAGCAAAATGACGAAATAATGTTCCTTCTGCTACATTAGCAGCATTGGCTAAATCTTTAGTAGTCGTGCCATCATAACCTCGATTGGCAAACAAACGTAATGCCGAACGTAGTATGCGAGTACGAGTATCGATTTCGGAAACAGGAGACGATGATTGTGTCTCTTTAAAAGTTCGCTGAGAAAAAACTTGCATAATTTAGATAGTAATAGCTGATTGGAGATTAAACTAAAATACTCCCAACTAGTCCAGCATAAAACAAGTAACAATAGTAAATATGCTTTATTTAGTAACAGTTAATAAGCTGATAGTCTGTGGCTATTCTCTAATAAGAAAGACCGATTGGCAGAAAAAGTTCACAGAATGTTATTGATTACACATATTGACATTGTGCTTAAATTTTGAAACTTGATAATTATGATTCCATTTTGGCAAATGTTTAAACCACAAATTTTTACTTCGATTTTTTTAGCGAAAAAAAGCCAAAAATACCGTTTTAATTGGTACAAGGGCTTAATTTTTAGTTTAATCCTAATTTTAGGTTTGGTGAATTACGACGCAGTGCTAGCGGATACTAATCCTAGTTTACCGAAAAGTAGTTCAATTCAACCTTATTTAAATAGAGTAATCGAAGAAGTCAGCGAATTTACTCTAGACAACGGCATGAAGTTTATCCTGCTGGAAAATCACGAAGCACCTGTAGTCTCTTTTGTTACCTATGCCGATGTTGGGGGAGTAGACGAACCTGATGGCAAAACTGGAGTGGCTCATTTTTTAGAGCATTTAGCTTTTAAAGGCACGGACAAAATTGGCACTACCGAATATTCTGCGGAAAAGAAATATTTAGATAAGCTCGATCGATTATTTAACCAAATACAACAGGCAAAAGCAGATGGTAACGAAGCAAAACTAGCAAAACTAACGAAAGAATTTACTCGGGTAGAAGCTGTAGCTAATCATTTTGTCGAGCAAAATGAATACGGACAGATTGTGGAAACTGCTGGGGGTGTTGGCTTAAATGCTGCTACTTCTAGCGATTATACTAGCTATTTTTATAGTTTCCCTGCTAACAAGTTGGAGTTATGGATGTCCTTAGAATCGGAAAGATTTCTAAATCCTGTATTTCGCGAATTTTATAAGGAAAAAGAAGTCATTTTAGAAGAAAGAAGATTGAGAACAGATAACTCTCCTATTGGCACGATGATTGAGGAATTTTTGGATACTGCTTTTACCGAGCATCCTTATAAACGTCCCGTAATTGGTTATGACGAAGATATTCGCAATCTAACCAGGGAAGATGTGCAACAATTTTTTACGACTTATTACGCTCCCAACAATTTAACTGTAGCGATCGTTGGTGATGTCGATCCCGATCGAGTTCAACAGTTAGCTAAGTTATACTTCGGACGCTACCAAGCCAAACCAGCACCAGCAGAAGTCACCAAAACCGAACCCAAGCAACAAGAAACTAGGCGTGTCAAAGTAGAATTTCCCAGTCAGCCTTGGTATTTGGAGGGTTATCATATTCCTAGTATCAAAGAGCCTGATTACCCAGTGTATGAAACGATCGCCCAGTTACTCAGTGAGGGAAGAACTTCTCGCCTTTATCAATCTTTAGTAGAAGATAAACAAGTAGCTCTTTCGGCTCAGGGATTTAGTGGTTTTCCTGGTAATAAATACCCTAATTTAATGCTGTTTTATGCTCTAACTGCCCCAGGACATACTGTTGATGAGGTTGGCACTGCCCTAAGAACAGAAATTGAGAAGCTGAAAGAGCGTCCTGTAACGGAAACAGAGCTAAAAAGAGTAAAAACCCAACTAAAAGCAGATTTACTACGTAGTTTGGATTCTAATATGGGGATGGCTCGGATTTTGGCTGAATATGAGGCAAAAACTGGAGATTGGCGCAATGTATTTACCGAATTAAAAGCGATCGCCCAAGTTACACCAGCAGATATTCAACGAGTGGCAAGAGAAACTTTTACGGCGGAGAATCGCACTATCGGGAAATTATTATCTAAGAGTTCTTGATAGGTTAGTTGTTAGCTATTAGCTAGCTCGCTTTTAGCTAACAAACTCTAAATCTATAAACTACTCCTCTGCACCTTTACTCTTACTTACTCGCATAACAATTAAAGTCATATCATCAGTATTTTTATCGACTGAGCCGACAAATTTAGCTACTTCGGCAAATAGATAATCTAAAATTTCTTGGGTAGTGTCTAAATGCAAACAAGCCCATTGAAATGCACGACTGAGATTTTCTTCTTCAAAGCGATCGCCAACAGCATTAACAGCGTCGGTAAAGCCATCGGTGTAATACATAATCGTATCCCCAGGGGATAATTTAACTCGATCGTCTTCGTATTCGGAGTCTGAATCTAAACCAATCAACATTCCCCAAGTATCTAGCTTTTGTATAGAATTATTTTTCGCTTGCCACCATAAAGGCGGATTATGGGCTGCATTGGTAAAAGAGAGAATGCGCGTTTGCGGATCGTATTCGGAGTAGAACATACTCACAAAACGATGAGAGTTTTCTAAATCCGCATACATCACCCGATTGAGGTGCTGCATAATTCTCGCTGGTGTATGACGGTTAAGTACTTCTGCTCTCAACATTCCCCGCGTCATAGTCATGATCAAACCTGCGGGTACACCTTTTCCCATTACATCACCGATCACAATACTCCAGGGAACGAGAGATGCTTCACTATCTACATCGGATTTAGGTTGGCTATGGCGATCGTAGTTGGTAGGGATAAAATCGTAGTAGTCTCCTCCTACTCTATTAGCTGTTTGGCACTTAGCAGCTATTTCCAATCCTTGAATTTGAGGACATTTACTCGGTAAAAGGCGGAGTTGAATTTCTGAGGCGATTTCTAATTCTCGATCTTGTCTTTCTTTGGAACGTAATTCTACAGTCAATTCATGATTGGCGATCGCTACTGCTGTTTGATCTGCTACTAATTGGGCTAGTTTTTTTCTAGTAGGATTCCAGATATAATCAGGATCGCTACTAAAAACATACAAACGACCCTGTTCTACATTCTTAACTAAGACGGGAATGCCAAAAATCTGTACTCGTCGATCGAGTTCTTGTTCGATCTTCTCGTCAAGCAAATTGGGTAGCAATTGAGATGATTTAGAGGAAGGTTCGACGCTTAATCCCTGAAGCTTATTAATCTGATAATTAACTCGTTCAAAAACATGACGAACTTCTTGACATATTTGGCTATCGTAGCAATGAAGTTGTTCTAACCGTAGCTGACCATTATTCTTAAATAAGATTAATGCACCCCCATCGGAATCTGTTACTCTTGCTGCCATTAAGGGTGTCAATTCTAAAAACTGATTTAAATTGCTAAAACTACGCAAAGCAAACCCCAAAGAGCTAAGTAAATCTTGAATTTTGTTTTGCTCTTTTTGTAAACTGGCAACTAACTCTTTAAGAACAGCAACAGGATTTTCTTCTCCATTGTGAGAACTCTTAATCTGTCGCCTTTTTTGTGGTTGATGATGGGGTATGGGTGCAATAGTCATTGCAGCAGAAGTTACAATTTAAATTTTAGAATCGTTCGTGTAATCCAAAGCTTAACGATAGTATAATTAAGCTTATCTTAGAAAATAATCGCTCGGTTTTGTTAGTAATTTATATTTTTATTTATTTATAAAAATCCTTAAGAACGTGACAGACATTAGTTAGACAGATTGGTTTAACATGATAACCCTATTTTGTAAAACTGCCAACTTAGTTTAGCAAATAGATAACATTTATCGAGCGTAAATATATAAATATAAAACTAAGATTCGATAATTATCCATTAAGTAAAGCCTCTACGAATTCGTAGCTAGAGAAAGGTCGTAAATCTTCAATTCCTTCTCCTGCTCCGATAAAGCGAATAGGCAGATTCAATTCTTTGGCAATAGCGATGGCGACTCCTCCTTTAGCAGTACCATCTAATTTAGTCAAAACCACACCACTGAGTTTAGCTACTTCAGAAAACACTTGAGCTTGACGGAGTCCATTTTGCCCTAGAGTAGCATCTAATACTAACAAAGATTCTACTCTAGCATTATTGGTTTTTTTATCTATAATTCGACGGACTTTAGCTAACTCTTCCATCAAATTTTTCTTATTTTGTAATCTTCCTGCGGTGTCTACGAGTAATAATTCTGTCTGACGAGATTGGGCTGCGCTAATGGCATCAAAAACTACGGCTGCGGGGTCAGTATTTTTGCCAGGATTGGCAATAACTGGTGTATTAGTACGCTCGCCCCAAACTTGTACTTGTTGTACTGCTGCTGCCCGAAAAGTATCTGCTGCTGCAATGAGACATTCATAACCCGATGCTTTTGCCATATGAGCTAGTTTACCCACAGTTGTGGTTTTCCCTGCCCCATTAACTCCTGTTAATAGCCAGATATTGAGAGTGTCTTTTTCGGGAACAAAATCTTGATTATCTCGACCTTGTAAGGGAGAGTCTAAGATATCTTGTAAAATCTTTTTAAGATAGGCGATCGCTTCTTCTGGGGGTAAGGCTTCTTCTCTAAGTTTATCTTGCAGAGTATCAATAATATATTCTGTTGCTTCTATACCTACATCTGCTTGTAGCAGTAACGCTTCAATTTCCATCACTGCATCGTCATTAAGAGGCCCTTGTCCGACAACGGCTTTTAATTGATTGATTAAACTACGACGAGTTTTGCCTAATCCTTGACGCAGTTGTTTTAACCAGTTAATTTCTTCTTCGGAGATTTCATCGGGGTTTCTGCCTTGCGCTGCCAGAGTTTTTGCAGCCCATAAGAAATCTTCATCAAAAGCTAGATCGTCGGTGGTACTAGTAGAAATAGCAGTTTTAGTTAATTCTTCTGTAGGTACATCGATCGAGGTTTCTTTTAACTTTTCTAATCCTGCTGACTTCTTCATCCAAGCAGGAACATTTTCTTTGCTTTCCTCTGGAAGGGTATCAGTATCCGTCTCTAGCTTTTCTTCGGCAGGCAGATCGCTATTAGCCTCTACTTCTTTTACTTCTTGTCGTTTTTGAATATTTTGATATGCAGCTTTTGCCCAAGCCAGATAATTTTCCTGTTGAGTTGGTTGTGACTCAGTTTTAGTTTGAGTTTCTTCTTCTGGAGGGACTTCGGTTATTGACGAAGTCCAAGCAGGCGAGGGGCTGTGGCGTGAATCAAATTCACGCCCTTGTAAGCCCCGTTCCGTCTTCTCAAGGCGGAGTACCTTGGACTCAACTTCAGGCTTCGTCTCTTCTGTTGGAGTTGCCTCTGTTACCGAGGCAGATGTAGTAGTTGTTTCTTCTAATTGAGGGACTTCTGGTTTTTCTGCTTTCTCTTTATCTTCAAACTTACGACGAAACCAATTAAACATGGGAATAAGTGTAAATTGTAAATTTATCCAAACTGAATTGTTATAGATGATAACAATCTTTGGGAATCCAGGGTTAGTATTAGTTGTTAGTTGTTAGATATTGTTTGATACTCACTAGTCGCTACTTACTACTAGCTACTCACTACTAGCTACTCAATCACTTCTCTAACTCGATAAATTGGTCTTTTTTGAGATTCGTGATAGGTACGCATTAATAATTCAGCCAAGAGTCCAAAGCTAAATAATTCTATTCCTGTCAAGATTAATAATACAGATAAGATCAGCAGAGGTCGATCGCCAATATTCTGACCCATAAATAGTTTGACAATGGTAAGATATAATCCCATTACAATTCCTGAAACCAGAGAGAGTAAGCCCCAAAAGCCAAAAACGTGCATGGGTTTGGTCAAAAACTTCTTCATAAAAAAGACTGTGAGTAAATCCATGATTACTCTAATTGTCCTACCCAATCCGTATTTACTCGTGCCATAACGACGAGGATGATGGCGTACTGGTATTTCGGTAATTCTTGCTCCTTCGATATAAGCTAGGGCTGGTAAAAAACGATGCAATTCTCCATATAAATTCATATCCGCTACTAGTTCGGAGCGATAAGCTTTAAGAGAACAACCGTAGTCGTGTAATTTAACTCCTGTTACATTGCCAATAATCCAGTTAGCTATTTTAGAAGGAATTAACCTAGTTAAAGTGGCATCTTGTCTTTGTTTGCGCCAACCACTGACTAAATCGTAACCTTCATTCAGTTTATCCAGTAATAAAGGTATATCGTGCGGATCGTTTTGTAAGTCCCCATCTAAAGTAATAATTGCTCGTGCTTGGGCATTTTCAAAACCTGCTGCCATAGCTGGAGTTTGACCGTAGTTACGTCGTAAGATAACTGCTTTTAAGTCCGAGCGTTGCCGAGCCAAGTCTGTTAAGATTTTAGTCGAGCCATCTGTAGAGCCATCATCGACACAAATAATTTCGTAACTTAAATGGGTGATGGTAACGGCACGAGCGATCGCTTCGATTAGATGAGTTAAACTTTCTGCTTCATTATATATGGGTACGACAACGGAAAGATCTAATTGCTCTTTCTCAGTTATAGGATTAGAGTTACCATTTCTTGTTTGTAACACGGATAATTCTCACACCAGTAATATTAATATCGTTTTACTTTAAAACTGATAGAGATGATTGACAAGGGTTACAAAAAAATATGACAAAGTAGGACAGTCTTGGACAAATTGCCCCGCTTTTTTGCTTGGTTGTTAGTATTTATGTATTGAAAAGCGGGGCAATTTGTCCCCCCTGACGAAAAAACTCTTGACTCCAAACCTATAGCTGAGGAAGACTGTCCTACTTTGTCCAATATTTCTCTCGGGGAAGAGTTTGAATATTGCTAGCAACAAATTCAAAACCGTGCAAAGATTATAACCAATACTGTTTATCTCCTTCTAATGCTCCTGGATAAATACCCTGAAGTCTTCGATAAGCAATGCGATCTGCACCAAATAATGGTATGGGTAAACGAGGATCTTTTAGAGAACCGTGATGCAGTAAAGTTAATTTTAGGGTAGTATCGACTAAGGTTTCAATTGATGCAGATATTCCTTCTTCTCTAATTTTTAAACGTAAGGGTCTTTTGTATTCTTTATATAAAGTCTTTTCATAAATCACCTGACTAGCAATTTGACGACGTAATAAGCGGTTATATACCTGACAATAAAAACTGTTACCGTTGCTATCCTCTCTCTCTCGATCGCTTTCTGGTAAGAATACTAAAACTACATCAGGGGCATAATAGTAACACCAATAGCTGTCCCACTAAAATCGGCAAGAGTATCAGACCAAATTGCATGGCGATTGCTTCTTTTGGTTTTTGGTCTAGTCTGAGATGAGTTGGAGTGACGATGAGATTGAGAATCTTTACACAAAATTGATTTAGACAATGCTACCCCCAAAGAAAAAGGTACGGCTTCAAAAATAATCTTGCTTAAAGCTTCGCTAAGAGAAGTTGCTGCCGTAATGCGCTGCAATAAAATTAACATTAAAGTGGCACAGACAATTCCGATCGAAATAGATTCTACACTCTCTGTTGCTGCTTCTAATACTCCATCTCTACCATTTTGACGAAAACCTTCTGCTCGGTTTAGCATAAAGACGATTATATAAGTAATCGCCAGGATAAAAAGTAGTAGGTGGGATTGGACATAAGAGCCGATAAACCATACCTCCATCGTATAAAGAAGAGGAATGCCAAAAAGAAATCCTCCTGACGCACCACTAATCAATTCGGTTAATTCTTCTTTCCAAGGATTAAATTTTTGAGATCGATCGCCTTTTCTGCTAGCTTTTGGTCGATCGGGATATTGTTTAGTCAAAGGTTATTTTAAGTCTCACTATTGATTATCTCAATCCTAAAATTAGAAGAGAAGGAATTTGTACTGCTGTTATTACTTCTAAATAATTTAACTAACAAATATTCTGCGCTCGATTCTATAGCTAAAAGCTTAAAGATCGAACAAAGGACGTACATTAATATACGTCCTTGAGATTTTGTGACTGGTTAGGTCTAATGGGGAAAAAGAAAGCTATAGGTTAGCCGAGCATTACATCATGCCCATACCACCCATGCCTCCCATACCACCCATACCACCCATACCGCCCATACCGCCCATACCACCACCAGGGGGCATAGGAGGTTCGGGTTCGGGTTTTTCAACAACTAAAGCTTCGGTAGTTAATACCATGCCCGCGATCGAAGAAGCATTTTGTACTGCCGAACGTACCACTTTAGCAGGATCGATCACTCCCGCAGCAATCATATCTTCTATTTGGCCAGTCAGAGCATTGTAACCAATATTAAATTCGGTACTTTTAACTTTTTCTACAATAACCGTACCTTCTACTCCAGCATTATCGGCTAGTTGGCGTAATGGAGCTTCTAAAGCTTTAGCAAAGATTTCTGCTGCGACTTTTTCTTCGGGGTTGCTTAGTTGAGATTTATAATCAGCAACTTTTTGGGCTAAATGAATTAAAGTCGTGCCACCACCAGGAACAATACCTTCATCTACGGCAGCTTTGGTAGCATTCAGTGCATCTTCAATTCTCAGTTTACGGTCTTTGAGTTCTGTTTCAGTAGCTGCCCCTACTTTAATAACTGCTACACCGCCTGCGAGTTTAGCAATACGTTCTTGCAGCTTTTCTCGATCATATTCAGAATCAGTTTCTGCTAATTGCTTGCGAATTTGAGCAATACGCTTTTGCACATCTTCGCTATTACCACCACTAGAAACAATGGTAGTGTTTTCTTTAGTTATGGAGACTTTATCTGCTTTCCCTAGCATATCTAGAGAAACAGTTTCTAGGTTCAAGCCTACTTCTTCCGAGATTACCTGACCGCCAGTAAGCACGGCAATATCTTGTAACATTTGCTTACGACGATCGCCAAAACCAGGAGCTTTAATAGCAGCTACATTTAAAACACCTCTTGCTTTATTAACAACGAGGGTAGCTAAGGCTTCTCCTTCTATGTCTTCGGCAATAATTAGGAGAGGTTGACTGGCTCTGGCTACTTTTTCCAGGACTTGAACGAGATCGGCGATCGCGCTAATTTTTTGATCGGTAATTAAGATAAGAGGATTATCGAAATTAGCTACTTGTCTTTCTGGATCGGTAACAAAATAAGGAGAAATATAACCGCGATCGATCTGCATTCCTTCTACTACATCTAATTCTGTAGCCAAAGATTTAGATTCTTCTACGGTAATTACACCATCTTTAGTTACTTTATCCATCGCTTGGGCTATCATCGTGCCTACTTCTTCATCATTTCCTGCCGAGACAGTTGCTACTTGGGCGATCGCATCTCCAGTTACGGGTTTGGCTACAGATTCGATTTCTTTAACTAAATAGATAGTAGTTTTATCTAAACCTTTTTTGAGAGCAACAGGGTTAGCTCCTGCTGCCACGTTTTTTAAACCTTCTTTAATTAAAGCTTGAGCGATAACTGTAGCAGTAGTTGTCCCGTCTCCTGCAATATCTTTAGTTTTGGAAGCAACCTCTTGAATGAGTTTTGCACCAGTATTTTCTAACGGATCTTCTAATTCTATTTCTTTAGCGACTGTAATCCCATCATTAACGATTTGGGGTGCGCCAAATTTTTTTTCTAACAAAACATTACGACCTTTGGGGCCAAGAGTAATCTTAACCGCATCAGCTAGGGAATTTACCCCTTTTTCTAACGCTCTTCTTGATTCTTCTTTAAAAGAAACTATTTTTGCCATATTGATGTTGCCTTAAGTTACATCATATTTCCATCTGCTAATTTAGCACTCTCATAGCAAGAGTGCTAACTATCAAAATTTATCAGAAGAAGATCGTTGATGGTAGTAGGGTTAGGTTTACGGTTTACCGTAATTTAGCTTCTCAAAAAATTGGTAATTGTTTAAAAAAAATAGAAAAGAAGTATAAATATCGAGGGGCTGATGTTTTCGGCGTTCTTATTTACTTTTATGTAGCCCAGTTAATTTTACTGTGGTAATGGCAAAATGCTATGATTACCTGCTTCTGGCTTGCATGGTTAAAAAGGCGATCAGGCGCAGCCTGGCACTGCGTGATCGCTTCTTTTGAATCTAAATAAAGTTGAGGGATATTTTTGAGGCTGAGAATCCAGCGGGAGTTCGTTGCAGATAGTTTCCAAGTTGCTCCTTGTCGCTGCGGGAAAATCTGCCAGATGTTTTCTTCATCCAGTTGATAGAAAAATCCTAATCTTTTTGCTTCCTCTAATACTAGTGGTTTCATCCTTGTGTTCATGGGTCTGAAACCCCGCCGTTTACGGCGTAATAAGTTGACATTTTAGATCCAGAATCTTTAAATACCAATGTTTTTGGACATTGTAAAATAATCTTGTACTGAAAAGCGAAAACCAAGCAGTAGGTACAATGCACCTTGAAAACACAGCGTATAGGGTTCTAGACAGAAAAGCGTGTCTAGGTAAAACACTGTCGCAGCAAGTACTAAAAGCTTTTTGCTGAAACCGTACCGCTGGGCTAGCGGAATCGGGACTCTGCAATGGGTCGAAGGTCTGTGGACGTACCAATGTCGGGGGCATGACTTTAGGGTTTTGTCTAGATATGTGCGGGTGAAACAGAAAAACCTAACTGCGAGGTTAGGAATCACCATGCCGTGATAGCTGGTGAGGATGTCAATAACTAGTTCAGCCTATGGTTTTTTGAATTCTTTTTACCCAGACATAACTAAACGATAATATCATGAAATTATGATTTAACTAGTATTTTGTCATTGAGATGACGGATTTCTTAGTTAATTGGTGGTAATAATAATGAGACTGCTCGGTCGTGGTGCAATATCCCAACCACAATTCCCTACTTTGGAACTGAGAGAAGAAGAAATTCTGAATATGGTTTTTGTTCGATCGCCAAAAAAACAGGGTAACATTTTCAAAAGTAAGTCACCATTAACAATCCACGTCCGTCATCAAAGCAACGGGTTGTGACTTGTATCTTCAGTTATCGATATACGGAGCGAATCATAACTTTAAACTACCCATTTTGCACTGTGTTAAATTTTCAAAGTTTAGTGCGACGAGAAGAATTTGACTGTTTCTGGAGAGCAGTCAGCATTTGCTTGCGAACTTCACTACTCCAAACTTCAAAATTAAAGCGATCGCTACTGGGATCGAGGGTGGCCAAAATCTTCTCTGACCTAATTGTTCCAATCTTCGTTGACGTAGTTATGGTCATTGGCTTTATTCAATTTGTAACTTGAACTACAAACTCTCTTAGTTAGATTCTATCGAAAGCAAGCGGGGCAGAAGTTAAGTTTTGGCAAGCTTTTGATTAAGATGGGATTAAAATTGAAGTAATTGTATCGCTTCATGTTACTCTTGCTCCAGTGGGGCATAATGGGCTGGCAAAACCATGAGTAATTGGTATCAATTAGAACCTGCCGAGGTCTTGGAAAAATTGGGCAGTAATGCTTCCTCTGGTTTGAATAGAATGGAAGCAGCGCGTCGTTTAGCAAAGCAAGGTCCTAACGAGTTACAAGAGAGGGGCAGCAAAAATCCCTGGTTAATCCTTTGGGAGCAGTTAATTGCCCCCCTTGTAGTTATTTTGCTCGTTGCTGCTGTGGTTTCAGCTAGCTTGGGGGACTATAAAGAGGCGATGATTATCTTCCTCATTGTCGTACTCAACGCCTTGTTGGGATTTAATCAAGAATATAGTGCGGAAAAAGCCATGGCTGCCCTCAAAGCCTTAGCCGTGCCAACAGTTAAAGTACGTCGTGAGGGTCATTGGCAAGAGCTTGCTGCTCCCGAACTAGTAGTGGGGGATATCGTGCGGTTGGAAGCAGGAAATTTAGTGCCAGCGGATATTCGCTTGCTGGAGACGGCAAACCTGAGAACCCAAGAAGCTTCCCTCACGGGAGAATCCGAGCCTGTGGA
>JBFRWK010000146.1:0-11992 GCA_051439545.1 Xenococcaceae cyanobacterium
AACAAATTACGACACAGATGAGGAACTACAACACCCAAAAATCCAATGGGACCGCAAAAAGCAGTAATAGCACCAGCTAATATTGAAGCACTGGTGATAATCCAAAATCTCGTTTTTTGCACTGCTAAACCCAAAGTTAGAGCTTGAGATTCACCCAAAAGCATTACATTCAGAGGTTTTGATAGTAACAAAGCCATAATTAATCCTAGCAATATTACAGGTGCTAAGATTACCATTTGTCGCCAAGTGACACCACCGAAACTCCCGAATGTCCATTGTAAATATGATTGAATTTGATTATTGTCACTAAAATGTAGCAAAATACTTACGATGGCATTAGTTGCATAACCAAATAGTAATCCCAAAATTAGCAGCGTCATAGAATCGGGTACGCTCCGAGATATTAATAACACCATTACTAAAACCAATGCTGCACCAAGGCTTGCTGCTATAGCTAAACTTAAATCTCCAATTATTCCCAAATTTGTTAATAATGCACCCATACCTGTAGTATTGGCTGCAAGCACTAAAAGCGCGACTCCTAGAGAAGCACCAGAACTAATTCCTAATATAAACGGTCCTGCAAGGGGATTTTTAAAAAGTGTTTGCGTTTGTAATCCGCTTACACCTAAAGCAGCACCAGCCAAAGTTGCGGTTAAAGCTTTAGGTAAGCGAAATTTGAGAATAATAGTAGTCCAAGTAGTTTTTTGAGCTTCTCCTCCTAAGAGGATAGTAACAACTTGTTTAATAGGAATATTAACTGAACCGAAAGCTAAATTTGATAAAAAAACCAAAATTAAACTACTAAATAAAATTGCGATAACAATCAGCTTGTAACTATTAATATTTTTCCACTTTTGACCTAAATATTTATACTTTTTATAATGACCCATCACCAATTACCTACCCTTCGGGAGCGGAGCATTCCCTTGCGCCTGTCGGCGACGCGGGGTCTCCGCTTTCCCTATTCCCTTCAATTCAGCTTCTGATAAAATAATAGCTGATGTGATGGTAATAATTCTGGATGAAAAATCTGAATTAGATCGGCTAAAATTAGGTCGGGATTACTGATTCCGCCTTCCCAATAATCATTACCTCCATTTTCATTTAAACGAGCGTTATTGTTATAAACATTACCTTTTTGCACTGCTTGAAAATCGCCATAGCGACTATCTTCTCTAATTACATCTTTCAAATTCTGCCAAGATTGACTAACATTTAACCAATAATCTGCTGTAGCAGCACGTTCAAAAACATTTTCAAAAGATGAAGGTATGCTACCAGAAGAATTACCAACACAAAGTAATTCTGCCCCCGCATCTGCTAAATATTGTGCTGGATAACTTTTACATCCTGGTACATACCAAGTTCCTTTAAAATTAAATCCCGTAAACACTTTTGGGCGTTTTTTAATAGCTTGAGTTTTAGCAGCAATTTCTTGATAATTTTTACTGATCGTACTAAAAACCTTTTGGGCTTTTTCTTCTCGATTAAAGAACAAAGCTGTAAATTTTAACCACTCACTTCTACCTAAAGGTGTATTTTCCATGTATTCAGCATTTATTGCTACTTTTAATCCTACTTCTAATAATTTAGGATAACTATCTGTTTGTGAGTTTCCCGTTCCATAAGTAGTAACTAAATCTGGAGCTAGTTCTAATAATCGTTCTACGTTGACATTATTATTACCTAATTCTGCAATTTTATTGGCTTTTATTTGTTCGACTACTTCTGGTGTATTGACTAGTTTTAGATTACTAACACCGACAAGTTTATCGACTAATTCTAATTTTGCTAAATGGGGTAAATGGGTAGTAGAAAGAGATGCGACTGTATTTACGGGTACTGTAATTATTTGGTCTTGCTTAAATCCTTCTGGTGCTGGTGTACCGCATTGCACTAAAACATATTGAAAACCTGTTTTTGCTTGGCGCCAAGGATTTTTTACTGTTACAACTTTATAGTTATTTTGATATTCTACAGAAAAACCCGTAGCACGATCAATACTTACTTTTTTCGGGAAATAATCTGTGTTGGGATTATAATTTTGAATACATTCTTTGTTTGGAGAGGATGAGATTGTTAGATTGTTTGGCGTGGGATCGCAAGCAATAATTAAAGCTATAACAAGAATTATTTGAATACCAAAAAACAATAAATTATATTTTTTAGATGTTTTTATCTTCATAAATAGTTTTTCAAACAGATTCTGGAGGATAAAGATACTCGGTAACTTTATTGCCTTGAATTAAATGTTCTTCAACAATTTCTTCAGCAATCTCTGGTTTAACGCGAGTGTACCAAGTTCGATCCTGAGAATTAAATACCACTGGTCCTAATTGACAAACCTCTAAACAGCCAGAAGTTCTTACTTCTAGATCCAAGTCTGCTTTTTCAACAGCATTTTTTAAGGCTTCATAAGTAGGTTGCCAATTACGTGAAGGCAAACATCTTCCAGAAGTACAAACTGAAATATAAGAGCGTTTTAAGGGATTTTGAGTAAACGGCATTGGTTGATTACCTAATACGTAAATCTCCCGTAATGCTTCATAAAGAGCTAATTTTGATAAGTTGAGTTTGCCTTCTGGTAATAAATTTTCACCATCGACTAAAGGATTAGGAAAGAAAATAGTCATCACATTTTCATCGGCACCGTTCCAAAACTCAATTCCCCAACTTCTGGGTTTTCCATGTTTATTAAAACGCCGATAAAAAGCCGCACGACTAACTCTTCTTTGTCGTCTTAATTCTAAAGGAGTTTGATTGTTTGGACCACCTAAATTCTCATCAATACATAGGTGTAAATGCCAAGCTTCTGTTACTACTGTTAAATAGCCATCGTAAAGAATACAAATTTTTGGCGGAGTGGTAAATCCTAATTCTAAAACACCACCTTGAGCGACGTGTCCTAATTCTACCTGCTGCCAATTTTCTTGAAATAAGGTGTAAAGTAGCGATGATAAAACATCACAAGTGCAATCAATATCCTCGTATTCAATTTTACCTCCCATCGGTAAATCTTCCGTAACTTGGTGGTTTAATGGCGTTACCCAAGGATTATAGTTACTCATAGTAATTTTAGATTTTAGATTTTTACGATAGATCAGCTTTTTAATGCCTAATTATCAATGTCTATTCACGGGTCAAATGGAAACATATCCTAATTTTAAAAAAATTATAACTAACACCTGCTTGAATAATTTTACCTGCATTGGGAATGCCAGGGAATAACTGAAACCTCTGGTCAAAAATGTTTTCTATACTACCATTAAACGCTAGGCTTTTACTTGCTGGAACTTGCAATTTAAAATCAAAGATTGTGTAACCAGGTAAAGATTCTGTATTGGTCTTATTTGTGGGATAACTGCCCAAAGAATGCATTAAAAACCCTGCGTACCAACCTTGAACGTTTTCATAGGAAAGTCCTAAATTAATACTATCAGCACCTGCAAATCTTAGTTCGCGATCTACTTCTGCGGAATTAGAACTTTCAAGAATTGTCGGGTTATTTAGAGTATAGTTACCATTGATGAAAGAGATTTCTCCCATAACATCCCCTTTTTCCAAATCTTTAATCTGTCCTTTCCAAATCATGTTCATCCCTTCATAGCCTTTGACTTCTTCTACTTAAACCAAATTCACGTTAGGATTATTTCTGAGTCCAAAAATTTATCTGGGTAAAGACACAGTAAGACTATCAAAATGAATTCACAAATAGCAGCAAACCTCAAAACAGAAATTAAAAATATTGATGATGAGCTATCCAAAAGACCCATCGATCTCGATCCTAATGGTTACTTCATTATTTATCCAGACCGCGAGGCAAAACTAATTTATGCAAAACACTACACCAACATTATCAATGACAAAGGTTTAGCCGTAGATCCCGATACAGGAGAAGTGATTGCCTGTGGTAGCAAATCTAAACCCAGAGTAGCAGAAACTATTTTCTCCGCTCGTACTGCTAAAGAGCTTGGCGTCAAAGTCATCGAAGAACCCAATCCCCCATTGATTTCGATGTTGGATCATGCTTGCTATCTCGGTCGTGAGTTCAACCGTGCTGAGTATGCCTTGATTAATGGCACGGAATATATCCAAGACTAAACGGCATTGCCAGCTTAAATTAAATGGCTCTTTATGGGTCTCAGAGAGGTAAAAAATAGTACATTTTAAAACTGCCTACTACCTGCTACCTACTATCTACGAGTAGATAACTTAACTTGTCCTAATCTAAGCTTCTACCACTATAACTCCCACATCCTCCTCTAATTCTTGTATAGAAAGAGTTTTGTAAACTAGGAATTAGAGAAAAATCCAGCTAGATGTAGCAAATAATATAGTACAAAGCTCAATCATACAGACATTTACTATTGAACTTATGAATTTTTTTTCTTTGATTATTCTAATTATTAGAGGTATGATTGTCTTTAAGTAATTCGGTTCTAATGAGGATCAGCTATTAGAAGTAATGGGGAAAGTTCGGTGCAAATCCGTCGCTGTCCCGCAACTGTGATGAGGATGTTAAAGTTCTCTAAGTCAGAATGCCCGCCGATGTTAACACTACAAAACAAACAAATCTGCGAGGTACAGATGTTTAAACACTTTTTGCTTTCCAAAATTATTAATTCTCTGTCTGTCATATTACAAGTAACTCTACGACGAACCACAGAGTAATTATTAAATACAGTTTTACAGAAATTTATTTAGCAGTTCTCTTAACGCTGTTCTGAGTACATTTACTGTTACTCAGGCTATAAGTGCCTATTCTAGTTCCTAAATTTTGCCGAAAAATTGAATAGTGATCAAGTGATGTTTAAGAGAAATTTTTAAAAAATTTATTTCGTAAAACGCCATCAATAATTCAGCACTAAAATAAGGGATAAAATTCCAACTTTTTATTTAGCAATCTGCTCATAATACAGAGTTTTAAATGCCCAATTCGTTCTGGGTTTAGTAATTATTATTACTAATAGCAATCAAAGTATTTTCTGCTGCCAACTTAGCATTTTTAATTGCAAAAACAGACGTATTCTGTGAGGGCAAATTCCCCCTGCGTTATCCTTCTTTTTAATTCCAATAATTCATTACCTCAAATAAAGGAAAAACTATGCACAAAATACCTGTTACAGTAATCACTGGTTTCTTGGGTGCGGGAAAAACCACCCTAGTCCGTAACCTCCTACAAAACAATCAAGGAAAACGTATCGCAGTATTAGTTAATGAATTTGGAGAAGTCGGTATTGATGGTGATTTATTACGTTCTTGTCAAGTTTGCGATGAACCAGAAGATACCAGCAGCAATATTATCGAATTAACTAATGGTTGTTTGTGTTGCACGGTACAAGAAGAATTTTATCCCACCATGCAAGAGTTACTCGAAAGAAGAGATAAAATCGATCATCTGCTTATTGAAACTTCAGGACTAGCTCTACCAAAACCCCTAATCCAAGCCTTTCGTTGGCAAGATATACGACACGCTGCTACAGTGGATGGAGTTGTTACCGTCGTTGATTGCAAAGCTTTAGCAGATGGCACAATAGTAGGAGATTTAGCAGCATTAGAAGCGCAACGTCAAGCTGATCCTAATTTAGAACACGAAACTCCCATCGAAGAATTATTTGAAGACCAATTAGCTTGTGCAGATTTAGTATTACTAACTAAATCTGATTTGATAGATGGCGATACTCTAGCAAGAATTACAACTTGGTTAAAACAAGAACTACCTTCAGGAGTTAAGATCATTCCCTGCAAAGGAGGAGAAATTGAGCCCAATCTTTTGTTAGGTTTTAATGCTGCGGTAGAAGATAATTTAGCTACTCGTCCCTCCCACCATGACCATGAAGAAGAACATGACCATGACGATGATATTAACTCTGTAGAATTACAAATCAATTCTACTTTTGAACCCAAGCTACTAGTTAAGCAACTACAGAATTTAGTTGAACGAGAAGAAATATATCGGATCAAAGGTTTTGTGGATGTTGCCAATAAACCAATGCGCCTGGTATTACAGGGGGTGGGCAATCGTTTTGATACGTTTTATGATCGTATGTGGTCAAAAGACGAAACTCGCCAAACTCGCCTAGTATTTATTGGACGTAATTTAAGGAAGGATAAAATTAAATCTTCTCTAGACTTAAATGTCGCAGCTAATTCCAGATAAATCCGATAGAATCGGATTGAATAGCGATCAAGCGATGTTTAAGAGCAATTTTAAAAAAATTTATTTCGTAAAACGCCATCAATAATTCACCACTAAAATAGAGTATGAAATTGCATTTTTTCAGTTAGCAATCTGCTCATACCACACCCTTTTTAATGCCAATTCGTTCTTGATTTAGTACTTATTATTAGTAACAGCGATCGCAGTATTTTCTACTGCAAACTTGGCATTTTTGATTATTACTACAGTATCCTTATTGAGCGACAAAAATGAATATTTCCACAACAACAATAGGTTATCCCCGTATTGGTAAAGGTCGTGAAGTCAAAAAAGCATTAGAGTCTTTTTGGCGCAATAAAATAACCGCAGAATCCTTACTACAAACTGTAAAAGAAGTAGAATCAGCAAGCTGGAAAACTCAGTTAGCAGCAGGAATAGATCGCATTGGGATTGGCGATGCTACCCTTTACGACCAGGTGTTAGATTGGGCGGTACGTTTGGGTTTAATTCCTCAGAGGTTTCAAGGTTTTACGGGGTTAGAACGTTACTTTGCGATGGCGCGAGGTCAAGAAGGAACTCCCGCACTCGAAATGACTAAATGGTTCGATACTAACTATCATTATTTAGTTCCAGAAATAGATAATAATATTACCCCCGAAACACATTTTACAGACTTTATTGAGATAGTAACCAGGGGACAGAAAATATTGGGTAATAAAGCAGTCCCGATTATTCTTAGTCCCGTTACTCTGTTACGTTTGAGTCGTTTAGAAAGAGTAGATTTAAAGAAATTTCTCAGCTTACTCTTACCTCTTTACCGCAGTTTATTAACTGAATTAAAAGCATTAGGAATCGAAGAAGTTCAACTACACGAACCCGCCTTAGTTTTAGGAGATGCGCCCAGTCTTAAATCAGATTTCCAGACTGTTTATCATGAACTGGCTAAAGTAGGACTAGACATCAACTTGGTTACTTATTTTGATGACTTGGGAGACACCTATCCTTGGGTGATGGAGTTACCCGTTGCTGCGATTAGTTTGGATTTTACGCGGGGTAGTAACTTAGACTTAATCAAACAACATGGTTTTCCCCAAGATAAACGGTTGGGAGTAGGTATTGTTGATGGGCGAAACATCTGGCAAATTCGCACCGATAAAGTGTTTCCCCTGTTATCAGAAATTCAAACTGTAACTTCAAATCTTTCTTTACAACCATCAGCATCTTTGCAGTTTGTTCCCTATGATGCGACGAGAGAAAAACAACTCCCAAAACAGCTATGTAATGTATTGAGTTTTGCCGAACAGAAGTTACAGGAAGTCAGATTTTTAGCCAGAACTATATCAGGGGATAATAGTGAAATCGAACAAGAATTAACCGAAGACTTAATTGATGCTCATTGGTCAGCTTTTTATCAATTTAGTCCTGCCGATCGATCTGTTAGAAATAGACTAAAATCCCTAACCGATAAAGACTTCGATCGCAGCTTACCCTATCAGGAGAGAATTAAACAACAAGTTCAACTTCCAGCCTTTCCTACCACTACCATTGGTTCATTTCCCCAAACCAAAGAAGTACGAAAATTGCGCTCGCAGTATAAAAAAGGTAATTTAACTGAGTCCGAATATCAACAGGCGATCGATGCCCATATTGCCTACTGTATCGGTTTACAGGAAGGAATGGGTATGGATGTCTTAGTACATGGAGAATTTGAACGTTCTGATATGGTTGAATACTTCGCCGAACGTTTAGAAGGCTACACCTTTACCGTTCATGGATGGGTGCAAAGTTATGGTAGTCGTTATGTGCGTCCCCCGATTATTTTTGGCGATGTTTCCCGTCCTCAGTCCATGACAGTGCGGGAGTTTAAAATTGCTCAGTCTTACACTTCTAAGCCAGTCAAAGGAATGTTAACTGGTCCTGTTACGATGCTCAATTGGTCTTATCCTCGTACCGATATATCCCGCAAGGAACAAGCTTTTCAGATTGCTTTAGCAATTCAAGCAGAAGTTGCCGATCTAGAAGCTGCGGGGGCATTATTCGTCCAGGTAGATGAACCAGCTATGCGAGAAGGCTTGCCTTTAAAACAGACTAGATGGAATGAATATTTAACTTGGGCAACCGATGCCTTTCGGTTAAGTACCGCAATAGCGAAACCCCAAACCCAAGTACATACCCATATGTGCTATTCCGAATTTGGCGACATCATGGAATCGATTAAACAATTGGATGCCGATGTAATTTCCATCGAAGATAGTCGTAGCAATAACGAAACTTTGATGCAGTTAACAGAAGCAGGTTATCCTCGTCAAGTAGGACCTGGTATTTATGATGTTCATTCTCCAGCCATTCCTACTGCGGAGTCGTTGACCGAAGGTTTGCGTAAATGCTATCAACATCTTCCCACAGAACAAATTTGGGTCAATCCCGACTGCGGTTTAAAAACTCGCCGTTGGTCAGAAGCGATTCCTGCAACTCGTAATATGGTCAAAGCTGCGATCGCTTTACGTCAGGAAATTGAGTCAACCGCAGTCAAACTTCCCTTGGAATTGAGCGATAAAGAATATGTAGCAGTAGAAAATCAATCAAAAACTGCACAGTAGTCAATAGTAGGGGTGATTAATTAATCAATTGCCCCTACCAAAAAATATCATGACATCAACTTTTAATCATGACAACTGGCAACAAGCATTGATTGAAACTAATTTACTGGCGATCGGTTTCAATGCTTGGAATGGCTATTCAAAAGCAGGACGGGGTGTAGTTGTTTGTAGCACTAATTCCCCTTTAGTAGATCGCTTCTTGATACAGTCGCTCATTGGGGAAACCACGCCAGTTCCTACAACGGAGGGGACCTCCGCAACGGACTGGCTTCCCAAGACCGCGCTGTATCGCTTTGGGGAAACTTTTAAAACTCACTTTGTATCTCGTCCTCGTCTAGCTGCTTTTTTAAACGCTTGGCTAGCCACACCCGATACGGTAATTCTTCAAGGACATCATATGAACGGGCATATTTTAGACGCGGTGGATAACTATAATCCCGAACAAGATGTCATCTTACTTTTGGAATCGGGTACAAGAGTTTCCTTTTTTTACCTAAAAAATCTCCCTATAACTCCACCTGAATGTTATCAGAGGGTCAAGCAAGCTTGGTCAGCGGTACACCGCCGTAAAACGACGGTGCCTGCGCTGACCGCATTCCGCGGTCAGAATTTCAGCCATCAGCCAACTATCAGTACCAGACAAAACCAGACAAACATTTAATTAACTTATTTAAGGAGAAACATAATGCAGACTTTTAACTTCTTTCAAAAAGCTAGCTTGACTTTGATAACTTTGAATCTATCGCTTACAGGTGGCAAAGCTGTTGCAGGTTCTTTTTCGGGTTCGACATTCGATCCTGGAAAAATTGATTCGCCAATTGCGGGATTTGTTGGTTCAGATGGTCTGGGAGTTGTTTCTCCTAACAACACTATTAATCCTATTTTTTCAAGCTGGGCAACAGGATTTACCAACTATCAACCAGCACCAGGGGTATTAGAACAATGGCAAACGCCCGAAAAAACTTTGGGAGAGGTGACAGGTGCATTCGACGATATTGCTTCTTTAGGGGAATTAACTGCCGAACAAATTGCAGCAGGGGTTTCACCAGGGGAAATTACCTTGACTTTTGCGAACTCAATTCGTAACGGGACTTCCGCTGACTTTGCCGTATTTGAAAACGGATTTGGCTTTGCCTCTGATGGTAGTCTCTTTGGCGAATTAGCCTATGTAGAAGTGTCAACCGATGGGAACAATTTTGCTCGCTTTCCCAGCATTTCTCTGACCCCTGAACCCGTAGAACCCTCTGGAAGATTGGATGCCACGAATATTTATAATCTGGCAGGGAAGCACGTCAATAATGGGATTGTGGTTTCTGATGAGGAATTTATCCAAAGTTCCTGGGGAACTCCTTTTGATTTGGAAAATTTAGTTAACGATCCTAGTGTAGTAGCAGGAGAAGTAGATCTCAACCAGATTAACTTTGTCCGTATTGTCGATATTCCAGGTAACGGTTCTTTTCTCGATAGTGAAGGTCGCCCTATTTACGATCCTTGGCAGACTCCGATTCCTGGTTCGGGTGGATTTGACTTAGAAGCCATTGGCGCAATTAATACTAATACTGTTCCCGAACCCGCTTCTATGTTGGGAATTTTGCTGTCAGGGATTTTCGGTATTAGTCTCAGAGTTTGTCACAAGAAAGAAAGTGTTCGTCGGCAGCAGTAAAGTTATCAGTCACAAAGTTTCAGAACTACATCAATCAAAAATTTAATTAACTTATTCGTTAAAAAATACCATGACTCAACACACTTTATTGGTTTGCAGCCTCTGTCGTTTTTCTGAAAATCAGAACAAAAAACACCGACTCTCAGGAGGACAACACCTAATTCAAGAATTAGAAAAAGGTTTAGAAAAATATGAATGGCGCGATCGCGTTACCATCAAACCAGTATCTTGTATGGTTGCCTGTCATCGTTCCTGCGCGGTAACTCTAGCTGCTGATGATAAGTTGACCTTTATCTTTAACCAACTTGCGCCTGTTGAGTCTGCACCCGAACTATTAGAATTTATCGAACAATACGTTACTACATCCCAGGGAAAAGTTCCTTACCGAGAGCGTTCTCGAACTATTCAACAAGCTACTGCCTTTATCTTACCGCCTTTAGCAAGTTCATCGTAAAAGGCGCGATATTGCCTAGACTGTCAAAACAAATTGCTAGCGATACGTTTTGATGATTTTCACTCAATGCGATCTCACTTACTCTCAATCATCTCTATAATACAAGCGATCGCAATAATACAAGCGATCGCACTATCCATCATCAATGCTTTAATGCTCTTTTTGTTTCTATTCCAGATTTGATTTACGCTATTATGATAACGATTATCATTACAATAACTCACCAATGGTCAGTCAGTTAACCCAGTCTCCCTTACAAATTGCCAATCCAGGCAAACTAGAGCGCATTCGTCACACTTGCGCCCATATCATGGCAATGGCAGTACAAATTCTATTTCCAGAGACAAAAGTTACCATTGGACCAACTACAGATACGGGTTTTTATTACGATTTCGATCGCGCAGCGCCTCGCCAAGGGCGAGATCGCCCACAACCTTTTACTCCTGAAGATTTAACTAAAATTACCAAGCAAATGCGCTTCATTATTAAAGCTAATTTGCCGATTATTCGGGAAGAAGTAACTAGGGAAGAAATTAAAGCAGAAATCGAACAGTGAGGCGAACCTTATAAACTAGAAATTTAAGAGAGGAGTCCCGAAGGAGAAACCATCACTCGTTACTATATTGGGAGTCCTGACGGCGGTAGATTGCCCGATGTAGGAGAAAAGCTTCAAGCTGCTTTACCAGAACCTTCTTTGATTAAACCCGTCAAGATTCCTGCTACTGTATCTTGGTGGGATTTGTGTGCGGGACCTCATATCAACTATACAGGAGAGATTAACCCGAAGGCTTTTGTCTTAGAAAGCGTCGCAGGGGCATACTGGAGGGGAGATGAAACCAAAGCTCAACTACAACGCATCTATGGTACTGCTTGGGAAACTCCCGAACAATTATCCGCTTATTTACAACAACAGGAAGAAGCCAAACGCCGAGATCATCGCAAATTAGGCAAGGAGTTAAAACTGTTTAGCATTCAAGAAGATGCAGGTGGTGGTTTGGTATTCTGGCATCCTCGCGGTGCAACTATGCGCTACATCATTGAAGATTATTGGCGTAAAGCTCATCTAGATGCAGGTTACGAACTCCTCTATACGCCCCACGTTGCGAATTTAG
>JBFRWK010000147.1:0-16829 GCA_051439545.1 Xenococcaceae cyanobacterium
GATGGGGGGTTTGATAACCCAATAAATCGGTTAGGGTAACAGACTTAAAACTATTTGAAACCCCCCTATCCACCCCCACGGCTTCGCAAGCCGTTTGGGAACGCGCCCTCGCCCGAAGGGCTGATAGTTATCTTGACCATTTACTTGTCTTAACCCGAACTGACGTTAATTACATCACTTAGTCAACGCCCATAGGCAGTCACAATAGCAAAAACAGCTATTCAGGTAACAGATTGTAACTAAGACTAAAGTTAAGTAAACTTTAGCAAATAAATTAAAATATAACGCCCATTATAGGGATTAATAGCTCATTAATATATTGACCAAGCATCTATTGTTAAAAAGTTTATTTGCGAGGAATTAATGATATAAAAGCCATCGTTCGGAGCTATTTACTCGATAAACTTTTATTTTCCCTGAAAATGTGGTTAAATCTCTGAAATTAATACTCAACTACCTAGTGAAAAAAGTGTAATTATAAAATCATTATGATTTTTTTCTCTTTTTTTCCTAAAATTAGCACCACAATTGGGGAGAATACATCCCAAAAATGTTTCAGCATTGAAGTCGTCAAGAAAATGGAACTGTGAGCAATTATGTGGAATAAACTAAAAGACATGATCGGCATCAACGAAAACGAATATGATGAAGATTACGTAGAATACTATCCCGAGCCAGAAATAATCAATAATTCGGAGAATTATCAGGATGTTCGAGGAGATACAAAAGTAACACAAAATCAAAACTATCCCAATAGTCGAGGTTCTTTTTCAGGCAAAGAAGGAGTAAAAATGACAAAAAATAATGTAATTGGTATGCCAGGACTTGCTAATGGTACTTCTGAGGTAGTAGTTATCGAGCCTCATTCGTTTGAAGAAATGCCTCAAGTAATTCAAGCTTTAAGAGAACGCAGGTCTGTAGTCTTGAATTTAAATGTGATGAATCCAGAAGAAGCACAACGAGCAGTGGATTTTGTTGCTGGTGGTACTTATGCTATGGATGGTCATCAAGAAAGAGTAGGAGAAAGTATTTTTCTGTTTACTCCTAGTTGCGTTAAGGTAAGTACCCTCACAGGGATTCTCCATGACGTAGAACAAGTTACCGAAACTCATATTCGTAAACCACTACATAACTCCGATCCTTGGGGTGAACAAAGCGTTATTGCTCAATAATCTTTTTTTAAAAGCAAATCATGACTAAAGACAATATCAGCCTGGGCATGATTGGAGGCGGGATCATGGGAGAAGCAATCCTATCCCGCTTGCTTGCTAAAAAAGTTTATTCTACTGAGACGATCTTGATAAGTGAACCCAATCCTTCAAGACGTGATTATTTACAACAGCAGTATCAGGTTGGGGTAACGGCTGACAATAAAATCGTAGCCGAAAGAGCAGAGATACTTTTGTTGGCAATTAAACCTCAAATACTAGAGGTGGTCAGTGCAGAATTGGTAGAACAAGCACAAAAAAACTACCAATCCCTAATTATTTCGATTTTGGCTGGCGTACCGTTAAGTAAGTTAACTCAACTTTTTGCCAACCACCCCATAATTAGAGTAATGCCTAATACTCCAGCTATTGTTGGAGCAGGAATGACGGCGATCGCAGCAGGAGAAAAAGTTACACCAGAGCAATTAGAAATAGCCAAATCTATTTTTGCTACTGTAGGCAAAGTAGTTGAAGTTCCCGAATACCAAATTGACGCGGTAACAGGAGTTTCAGGTTCGGGACCCGCGTTTGTAGCGATCGCTATTGAGGCGATGGCAGATGGAGGAGTAGCTGCGGGATTACCCAGAGCGATCGCGCAAAAATTAGCAATTCAAACCTTTTTAGGAACGGCTCAACTTCTACAAGAGTCTGAATTACACCCCGCACAACTAAAAGACAGAGTTACTAGTCCAGGAGGAACTACCATTGCTGGCGTAGCAGAATTAGAAAGTAATGGTTTTCGCTCGGCAATGATCGAAGCAGTACAGGCAGCTTATTATCGTTCTCAGGAATTAGGACAGTAAGTTGAGTAGCGAGTAGAGGTGCGACCCCGCGTCGACGAAAGGCGCAAGGGAACGCGCACCTCCCGAAGGGCAAGTAGCAAGGAGCAATTAGACGTTCTGACTTATTCAGCAAACCCTAATTATCCTAAATATTTTGGAGTGAGAACCGTTTCAACTATTTTACCATTCTTTTTTTCTAGGAGATAAGCTTTTGCCTTTGGGCGAGAAGAGACAATGTTAGTCAAGCGATCGCCAATAAAATGAAGGGCTACCCCATCATCGGCAGCATATCCCGAATCGATCGCTCCTTCAGACAAGAGATGATGATACCCAGTTTTATATGCGTCCCAATTAAAATGAGGACAATTACTATAGGGGAGAAAACCAAGACATTCTAAAGATATTCTCTTGTTTGGGATTGAATCCGATACACCTCGATCGAACCAGCAAATCGAACCAGCACTAACACCAGATAAAATAATTCCCTTATCCCAAGCTTTTCTAAGAATACTGTCTAGCTGCCATTCTTTCCAAAGAGCTATTAGATTTTTGGTATTTCCTCCCCCAACATAAACAATATCTCGATCGAGAATAAAAGTTTCTAGATCGGCAGTAGGGGGATCGAACAAAGATAAATGGGAAAGTTGAGCGGGTTTAGGCGAAAAATGCCGATAAAATCTCTCTATATACTGTTGGGAATCGCCACTAGCAGTAGGGATAAAGCAGACTTTGGGTTCTTTTTTGTCTGATAATCCATAAATATATCGATCGAGTAGAGGATTATCTGCTTCCATTCCCCAACCTCCTCCGCCCATAGCAACTATCTGTTTTGATGGTAGTTTGTCTGACATTTAAACATTTAAACATTTTCAGGTAATTTTTGACCGATTTTAGGTTCTGTCCCTGCTAATAAACGTTGGATATTAGTTTGATGGCGGATAATCACGTAAGTTCCACACAAAACAGCAAAAACTATGTAGGGAACTGGTTGATGCAGTAAAATCATTAAGCAAATAACAGCGATCGCCCCAGTAATAGAACTTAAAGAAACAATCCGAGAAATAGCCAGCATAACTCCGAAAGTTGCCAAAGTTCCTAAAGCAACTACGGTATTCATTACCAATAAAACGCCCAAACTAGTAGCGACAGATTTCCCCCCAGAAAAATTGAGCCAAATCGATTTACTGTGACCGATAACCGCAGCTAAAGCAAAAAGAGTAATTAACCAAGATTGCCAGGAAATAGGGATAAATTCACTGAGTGCAGAAATATAAGTAAGTTTTACTAAAGAAACAGCGATCGCGCCTTTGAGTAGATCGATCGCCAAAACTGCGATCGCTGCTTTTTTTCCTAAAGTTCTCAGAACATTAGTAGCCCCTGTCGAACCAGAACCCTCTTCGCGAATATCAATTCCTTGTAAGTATTTTCCTGCAAGATAACCTGTAGGAATCGAACCTAATAAATAGGCAACTATTATCAATACACCGCTAATAACTAAGGAAATCGCCATGCTTGTATAAATCAGTTATTTTTTTTACCAATTACTAATTTATCAGTCCGTGGGTAGGGGTTTAGTCAACTAAATACAAGAAACTAAAAGCTAATAACTAAAAACTAATAGCTTCCTAATATAAATAACCTGATGTACTAGGCTGGAGTTCACTAGCAAAAGCCAACCACAAAGGAAATCTTAGTAAAGACAAATCGATCGACTCTTCAGTTTCATCAATTATTACTAAAGGTAACAGTTTTTCTTTTAACAAACGTTCTGCTCTTTGGCTTAATATTTCTGGAGATTCAAACAGCACAACTCCTCGGTTAGCACCAAAATCAGCCCGAGAAATACCCAAACAATCTTGTAAACCTCTACGCCACTCTCCTAATCTTTCTGGAGTATCGACCAAAATCAAGAGCCGAAAGCGATCGCCATACAAACGATGAAGAATAGAAGCGATCGCCGAAGCAACTAGAATGTTTTGGAGACGACTACCCATACTTTTAACAGTACCTCTACCTCCTTGGGTAAAAAACCAGTCTTGTACTCTTTCAGCATGAATTGGCTCAAAAGTACGACGCAGCTGCCAAGGAGGGCCATAATAATCAGGACGACTACGATATTGGTCAATCAGTTGACGTAGCTTTTTGCCTTGAGCTACAAATCCTTGTTCGGTAAACTGAGGCTGAGGGGAACTAATTTCCGTGTTTGGCTCTTCTTGTCTTTGCCTTACTGGGGGTGGAGTTCTGGCTTCTAAATTAGGTAATTGTAACTGTTCTGCTGCTGCTGCCAAATCTTGTAAACTACCCACCAAATAATCTTTAAAACCCTGTACCCTAATTGCCAATTCTTGAGACGCACCTGCAAAATTAGTTCGCATTTCTTGACGAATTCTTTCTTGTCGTCTTTCTAATTTGTCAATTTCTCGTTGTAAAGTATTTTTACGTTCTTGTAATTGTTCTGTTCCCTCCTCCACCATTTGACTTAACTTAGCTTGCATTGTTTGCAATTGTTGCTCGAATAATTGCTGTTTTTGTGCTTGGAGGTTGCGAATTTCTGTAGTGAGAGTTTCTTTTTGCTGTTGTAATTCTTTAATTTGAGTTTGTAGTTCTTCTATTGCCGATCTTGTTTTAAGAGTATTATCTTCAGATTTATCGATATTTTCGTCGGGAGATAATTCTAATTCAGCATTAGATTCGCTTTTTGCTTCAATTGAACCACTAGTGCGCTCGATATCTAGTTCATCTAGCCAGTTATCTACAAAAGATTCTGTTGCTTCATCCGCAAAGGAATTTGGACTTTCACTTAATTCTGCATCAGATGATAAGTTAAAGTCTGTTGTAGATTCTGTTGAATTTTCCAATTCACTGTTCGATTTTGAGGCTTGTTCCTCAGAGTTTTGAGTATTTGATGGGTTAATTTGAGAGTCTTCTGAGTTCATTAATCACCAAAAAGTAAAAATTAAAATAGCAGATATTAAACGCGATCGAGCTAAGATTCTCTAGGGCAATATTTTTGGAGACAACCCAGTAGAGTTTTCGGGTCAAAAATTATCGGTAAAAAATGAATGCTGTTAATTTCCCGAAAATAAAAGAGAATAGGAACTGGTTGCCAAAAAATCCGCCAAGTAAGCCATTCTTCATAGGAAAATTGTCGCAGGATTTTTTCTGAACGTAAAACTTCTAAAGCTGTGGGGGTAAAATGTAATCTAATAGTTCTAGTTTGAACTATTAGAAATAAACCTAATAAGGTAATGACTCCGCCTATCCAGATTTTGATTAGTGCCAAAGGAATAGCCAAAATAATCAAGCAAATAGGAATTTTGTAGCTTGGAGCCAGCTTGATGGTCTGATTATCTTTAGCAGTAGTTTCAGTTTGAGTCATTTCAATTATTAATGAGGGGGACAATTAGGCTGTTCCCAATAACATTTAACATTTATCAAGATTGAATGTTAAATGTCAAATTAAGTTGGCAGTCTGTTTATTTTAATTTTAATTAAAGTCAGTAGTATTGTCTTTACATTGTAGACCTGTTATCTCAATCTACCCTACCAAAGCATTACCTGTACCCTGGAACATTATCCAAGATAAGAAAAAGTTAGCAATAAAAATAGACAATAAAGCAGTAACCACCGCTGTAGTTGTTGATTGTCCTACACCTTTAGCTCCTCCTGTAGTAGTTAATCCCCAACTACAACCAATAATGGCAACAATAGCTCCAAAAACAGCTGCTTTGATCAAAGCGGTACATAAATCCCAAACCTGAACAAAATTATTAACTGAATCGAGAAAAGCTACTTGAGAAATACTATAAAGATGTTCCGCAATGAGCATACCCCCTAACAAACCTGTAACCAGAGAAAAAAGAGTTAAAATCGGCAGCATCAAGGAGCAAGCAAGGACACGGGGAATAACCAAATAGTCAATGGGGTCTGTTTTAAGTATATAAAGAGCATCAATCTGCTCGGTTACACGCATTGTCCCAATTTCCGCAGCAAAAGCCGAACCAACCCTGCCTGCAATGACTACTGCTGTCAGCACTGGAGCTAATTCTCTGGTAAGAGCGAGCGCCAAAACTCCTCCCACGGCTTGTCCTGCACCAAAATAGAGAAACTCCCTCGCTACTTGGATGGTAAATACCATACCGACAAAAGCTGCCGTCACTAGAGCAATACCTAAAGAATCGGGTCCTACTGCTGCCATTTGCTCTAAAGTATTGCGTCTGTGAATTTTTATTTTAAATAAATGAACTACTACTTGACCTCCAAGTAAAATTGCTGCTAGTAGACGTTGTAACCACAGTCCTAAACCACTGTTCAGTGTTATTTTCCCGATCATTAGGTTGAATGATGAATTTTACTTCTCGATTAATATATCGATTCTTATTATCGATCGACAACCAATAAGTAATTGTATTAAATACTATTGATAATTAATAATAAATAAATCTAATCTTCTATCTGTTCGATCCTGAATTTCTCTACAGAAGATAGTAAATCGCGAGCGATACTTACCAGATTTTGCAGAGAGCCTGCAACTCTTTGAGATTCCTGAGAAGTAGCTTGAGCAGTTAATTCAACTGATTGCATTACTTGTGCTACTGCCCGCGAATTCTCTCTTTGTTCTACAGTATCTGCTGTAATCGAACGGACTAAAGTATCAATCCGATTAGATACTTGAATAATATCTTCCAGAGCGGTTTTAGCTTGTTCTGCTCTGTCAGTTACGTCGATTACTTCTTGAATACCTTCTTCCATAGCGGTCATAACCGCTCCAGTTTCGCTCTGAATTTGCAAGACAATTTGTTCGATTTCTTTGAGAGATTTACCAGACCTATCTGCTAATTGTCGGACTTCATCGGCAACCACAGCAAACCCACGACCAGCTTCTCCAGCTTTAGCTGCTTGAATGGAGGCATTAAGAGCTAATTGGTTCGTTCTTTCGGAGATTTGAGAAATAATGAGGACAATTTTGGAAATTTCTTGGGAGGCTTCAGCTAGTCTTTTTACTTTACGGGCTGTTTCCGATACGGTTTCTCTAATTTGGAAGATGCCCGATACCGTTCTATCTACTGCTTTTCCACCTTTAAGAGCAGTTACCGAAGATGAACGGGCTACTTCTTCTGCCTCTCTAGCATTGTCTGCTACCCGCTCGATCGATTCAGTCATCATTTGCACAGAGTTAAGGGTAACGGCTAACTCTTCTGCCATCCTTAGAGCTTCACTCGATTGATTACGAGCGAATACTTCGCTATCAGTAGAACTTTTATTTACTTGTTCTGCTGCTTGTTTTACCTGACGGACAATTTCTCGTAAACTTTGAATGGTTAAGTTAAAGGCATCAGCGACTGCCCCTAATACGTCAGCCGTTACCGTTGCTTGTACGGTTAAATCCCCTCTAGCTGCTCCTTCTACGTCATCTAAAAGGCGAATTACTTGGCGTTGTAAATCTTCTTTCGCTTGTTCGGTTTCTTCTGCCCTTCTCTGTGCTTCTTGAGTAGTAGTTAAAATTACTCTGGTCATACGGTTAAACCCCGATGCCAATTGCCCAAATTCGTCGGCAGAGTAAATCGTCGCTTTGGCGTTGAGATTACCTTGATAAACATCTTCATACTGATTTTGTAAATCTTTAGTAGCTCGTTCTATTTGGCGAGCGGTCATACTACCAAAAAACATGGCTGTTCCAAAACTAGTTAAACCTGCCACCAAAGCGATTAAACTTCCTGTTTTCCCTCGCTCTATTGGTCTTGATGACGACTCATCTGATTCTAATAACCCAATACCAATTGTTGCTACAAATAGGGTAAATATAGCTGAAACCAAGCCCGTAGTACCAGCAGTAATCAATTGTTTTTTCCGAATAGAAGCATTTATGTATCCTGCCCAGATTCCCTGTCTAATTTCAACTTCAGGACGTTCATCCTGGGAAGTAATCGAGTTTCTTTCCGAGGTAACTTTGTTGTCTTCGACATTTCCTGCTTCAATTAGATTAGCTTCTATCGAGCTAGTGCTAGCATCATCTATATTGTTCTGCGCAATATTACTGCTACTATCCCGAACATTAAATAAACCAGTATCTGGCAGTCCTTGTTCTAATTCGTCGAGATCGAAAAAACTACTATCAATTTCATCGAAATCTAATTCATCCTGGTAGTCTAAATTTTCTTGTCCTAAACTCTCAACCTCCTCATAACTACCTGTGGAGAAGGTTTCTGTAAATACAGTATCTTCTTCTTCTTCTTTTTCTGGATTAATTTCTTCAGCAAAACTATTACTACTAGGAAACTCTTCAAAAGCAGACTCCGCTGGAGTTTCTTCTTCCTCTTCTTCGACCATGAAAGTAGCTTTATTGTTAATCGAGCCGTAGTTACCTATTGCCTCAGATAAGTCTGTATCTCCTACTGCGAGTAATTCATCTTCAACTTCATTAATTGATGAGTCATCATCTCCATCTAGTTCATCTGGAGTAGATTGGGCAAATTGAGAAAAAGGATCTTCATCATCATCTACGTTCAGTTCTTCTGGAAATTCAGCTGAATCATTGGTATAATCACTTTCGGAGGAAAAAGCCCGATATGCCTCTGGTTGTTCGACTTCTGCTGCAAATTCCGAGGTTTCATTTTCTAAATTAATTTCTTCTAGAGCGAAATCCTCTAAGCCATAGTCATAGTCGTGGTTATTTTCCAAATCATCTGAAGGGGGTTCTGATTCATCAACCAACTCTGATGATAACCAGTTTTCTTCGGCATAAGATTCTGAATTTGATGGGTGATTTTGCTGTCGCAGTTGTTTAATCTGCTCTATGCCACTATGGGCAAAATCCAATAAATTTTGTTCTTCTGTCAGGGTTAATACTGCTTCATACTGTCGTTGTGCTAAATCATAATTTTGAAAGCCATAGCAATAGATATGACCTTTTAGCAACAGGACATTGGGATTATCCGGATATTCTTCTGCTAGATGGTCGATAATTTCTGCTGCCTCTGCAAAATTTCCTTGTAGATAGGCTTTTTCCGCTTGTCCGTATTCTTGAGAATAATTCGTTCCTGATGCCATTTGCTTTTTGTCAAGTTAATCAACTTTACTTACTCGTAACTTAGATACCTGCTGCTGGCTTGGACTTTCAATGACTATTATTTGTTCGCGAATAAATAATTATAGTATTCTGTCGTAATATATTAAATATAAATATACGAAAATCTACCAAACTAGGCTGCCCATCTTGCCGAACGCAAAATTTTAGCAGGGTCTAATAAATTTAAATTTTGTGCCGAACTGTCATTAAGTTGCCATTGACCTTGTACAAAAGGAGCCATTCGCTCGGGTAAATCTGTTGTTACCTGTGTCTGTTCCACGTCAAGCCAATCCATCTCGCCAATACGCTCGATCGCTAAGCCAATAATTTGTTCTTGGTTTTCGATCGCAATTATTGGTATGGTTGGCCTATCTGTATTCAATGAACCTGAGTCTCCTAAAAACTGACCTAGATCGGCAACCCAGATAATTTTTCCTCTTAGATTAATTGTTCCCAATAAGATAGGAGAAGCATTAGGTATCGGAGTAATTTGTTCGGGGCTGGGTTGGGTAACTTCTGCAATTCCTGTAGCTGGCAATGCCAACTCTAGTCCAGAAGCCAGATAGAATCTTAGATATAACTCTCCTTCGGGAGTGTCCAATGTCTGGATTTCAAAGGGGAGTTCTTGACCTGGTTCGGTAAAGATATCTGGATTGCTAACCATAGTAGTTTTGGAAAATTTCCTTGCTAATATTTTGTCGTCTCAACGATAAAATGCCAAGTAGATCGAGCAGATAAACAGTCATTAAAACTTAAATTTAGGCTCTCAATAGTTGTTTAACCGTCCCAATCAACTCGACAGGCTGAAAAGGTTTAGCAATATAAGCATCTGCCCCTTGTTTCATACCCCAGTAGCGATCGAACTCTTCACCTTTAGAAGAACACATTACTACAGGAACATTCTGTGTTTTGGGATCGGATTTAAGACGACGACACAATTCGTAACCATTCATTCGGGGCATGACAATATCCATGACTACAATGTCAGGGCTAAACTTTTCTAAATGTTCTAAGGCTTCTACTCCATCGCAAGCTACTGTAACCTTGAGCCCCGTACCTTTCAGTAGGTCTGAAATCATCTGCCTCTGTGCCAAGCTATCCTCTACGATTAGAACTTTACTCATAACAAACTATCTATCTGCAAAATTCATACTCTAATTAATTCAAGTTTACTTTAGTGATAATTAATATTTGCTATCTTGGTTTTTTTGAGCTTCTCTTAATCATTCTTAGTTAGTAGACTCCTTATCTTGTTAGTGGATTGTCGAACATTTTAATGCTGAACGATACTTTTTGCTGAATAAGATTGCTCCAAACTCAATAGCTGACTCTGGTAGACTGTTTTCAGACTTCGCTCTACTACCATTAATAGCTCATTTTGGGTAAACGGCTTAGACAAATAGTCTGCTAATGATAAAATTTTTGTTCTCAGTCTAATCAAATAATCTTCTTGCTCTGATATAGCAACGATTGGAATTTGTCTGAGAGTGGGAGAGTTCTGCAACATACTACATATCTCATAACCATCAGGCTGTAGCATATCCCAATCACAAATAATTAAATCGGGTTTGACTTGCATAATGGTAGTGAGAGTTACCGAGGGAATAGTCAAGATGGTTGAGTTATATCCCCTCTGTTTCAGAATATACTCTACCTTTCTGTCGATCGTCATCTCATCAGCGAGATAAACAACATGAGTTTTGTCTATTGCCTTGATATAAGTCAAGCGATCGATAGTTGGGTTTTGTTCGTTGCTCAGCCCGAGCCACCCTTTCTTAATACAGGGATAAAAAGCTTTAGCTAGATCGACTAAAGAATAATTTAGCTGTCTTGATAAACGTAGTAAAGAAAGTTTTTTTTCTGCCCAACTAGATAAAGTTTTGTAAGTTTTAGACGATACACTCTCACTAAGCTGTTTTACATCAGACAGAATTAAATACTGATGTGGAGATTGTATATAAGGAAAAAATTGCTTCCATAAGCGTAATTGCCTAAATATATCTCCCATTAATATTGAAGTTGTTAAACCAGCCCACTGAGGAATAATCGGATTATCTCTGCGAAAAACAAAATTTCCTTGGGATAAATCAATTATTTCCCCAACAATTTCTATGATTGTATTTTTAATAATCGTCAAAGCTTGCTGGGGCGATATTAATTTTTCTTGCAATAATTGCCAGATATAACTATATTCTCTAAGGTCAATACTATCTCCAAAGTCTTTAAGTAAATACTCACAATCTTTTTGAGGACAAAAATATTGAAGATAGTCAAAAATACGTAAAAATTTATCGTAATTATTAGTAGCACAAGTAATTTTACCATTAGTAAAAAATAACAATAATAATTTATTTTTATTATTTTTTTTAAAGTTTAAGCTCTTACCATTAGTATTAGTAGGCAAAAAAATCAAATCCAATTCTTGATTAGATATTGTTCGATAATCTTTAGATTCAATATACAAAGTGCCTGTATATTGCTCCATTTCAATGAATTGCAGAATACTGCGGATATTAAATTCTTGTAAATCGCCCTGCATTTTGGATTAATCCGCTAATAAATTCAAGTTGATGGGAAAAATTATAAAAATATTTCCCATCAACTTGATAACATTCTTGAGATACCTTGGCAACTAGTTATTAAGCTGGTTATGCTAGCTCCATAATAAATCAGAGCAAATATATTTGAACTTGAAAGCTAATTACATACTCAAAAATGCTGCTAAAACAGTAGTAACAATTGACAATTAGAAATTATCGATTAACTTGTAGTAATAACTAGATCGATAAGATTATGTTGCAATTTAATTATTATTTAAAGAGGCTAGAGGCTCTTCCAGAAAAATATTGAGAAATATAAATATAATGAAAAGTAAATTAAGTAGCGCAAAACGGTTAAAACAACCAAATAGTTTATTTAAAGTTAAGCACAGGTAAGATCGAGAGGATTGCAAGAGTGCTATATCTAGCAGAAGTACAGAAGCAAAGTAAAGGATTTATGGGAGGCTTGGAAACCAAGCTTAAACTTCTAGCCTGCCAGCGAAACGATCAAAGCTGGAGTATCATCTCAGGTCTTGAACTTATTACAGCAGAAGAAGCTAGTAATTTTGGTGAAGGAGCTTTAGTAACGGTACAATTAGGCGTTAATCGTCAAGTTCAGGGCAAACCTGAAATAGCCTCTAGCCGAATTATCGGAATTTTACAAGGTTTTTCTCGTTTGTTAGAAAAAACGAAAAATCAAGAAGACGAAATTGAACAGTGGAAAGAGTCTCTGACAATTCAAAGTGAAGAATTAAGCCGACGAGAAATAGAAATGGAAACTCGTCTCGAGCAACTGCAACAACTAGAACAAGAATCAGAGCGTTTTGAACAGCAACGCCAAGAAATTGCCGAAGCTAAGATCGAAGTAGAGCATCTTAGAGAAGAATTTGCCAATAAAACCAAAGAATTAAATGGTGCATGGGAGCAACTAAGAGGAGAACAACAGCTTTTAGCAACACAGATTAAAGATTCTCAAGTTTTAGACCAAGCTCAAGCTAACAAAATTCATGAACTAATCAACTCTTTGTCTTCTGAGGTAAAACCACAAGAGACTTTTAAAGATGAATTGAGTAGTGTCTTTGCAGCCATAAATAATCAACAACAAAATCTAGATGTTCATTGGCGAAAACTGGAGGAAAATAGGCATTCATCCCAAAAGCAACAAGAAGAGTTAAAGCAACAACAAGCAAAATTGTTTCAACTCGAACAAGCATTAGAGGAAACTAAGATATCGGGGCTAGAAATAGGCAAAAAATTAGAGAGAGAACAAAAAAATCTAGAAAATAAGCAAGAATTAGTTCAAATACTTAATTTGCAGTTCCAAAACAAAACTAACCTACAGGAGATCGTCGAGCGTTTGGGGATTGAGTCGGGAAAAGTTTCTCTAGAGCAAAAAATAGATCTTGATGCCTTATCAAATATGCCTCTAGATCAATTAGAGAAAACCGTCGCTAATTTGCAGCAAGATTTAGAAAAGGTAGCCAGATTTGTCAATGAACAAGAAGAAGAATTAAGTTGGCAATGTCAAGCGGTTGAAGAATTAGAAGCCAAAATTCAAGCTGCTAGTGAATTCGATCGCCTAACTTTAGAACAAGAACTAGCTGAAGAAAAAGAAGCTAAAAGGATGTTAGACGAAACTCTAGTGGGTCAACGTCGTTCTTTAAGAGAAAGACACGAATTTTTGTTACAACATCTCCGTATTTTAAAACGTCGTCAGGGAATCATTGACTTTGAAGGAGGGTTCGATAGTTTCGATCTCGAACCAGTTAAACAAGAATTGGAACAGCAAAAAAGCTCTCTCGAAATGGAAAAGCAAGAATTAGCTAGAGAACTAGAGATTATACAGCAGAACATTCAAAATCTTCAGCAAGAATTACAGGCAAATAAATCTCAACAGGAAGCACAACAAAAAGATTTACACCAGCAATCGGCAGTTTGTGAGCAATTGCAAACTCAAATATTTCAAGTTCGAGCGAGTGTTAATTTCTATGAGCAAAATCTACAATCACTACAATATAGCTTGAATCAAGTTCGTCAAGCTTTAGAAAGAATTGAGAACTTGATTGTAAGTCAATTTAATAATGACAGTATAGAAAATGTGATGACTCAAATCAATCAAATTATTCAAGACTTGACTGGTGATATTTCTGTACCAGTTAGTCAAAACTAAGAGAAAATAAACAGATTAATTTTTTAACTGGGTAGGCAATAGACTTCTTGCATAAGTGTCCAAAATCCTGGTTAAGTAGAAGCGTGATGAGTGTGATGTCAAGAGGCAGAAGCTATTAGTTTTGATTTTAAATTTATTTTCATAAAAGTTTTGATTACGTACATCAGACAAACTTAGTTGCGGTAGGGAATAGCATTTTTACGGATAAACAAGTAGAGACAGAATTTAATATTTCCACTGTTTAGAGATCGATGCTTTGACCTGAGTATTTTAAATAGTTATTCTTTTTTCACTAAAGCAAAACAAAGTCTTGAAGGGGTTAGTCCTCTTAATTGGCAAATAGCCTTGAATCACTTAATATCTTAAAGTACATATAAATTAATATGAACAAACACGGTCTATTGTATGTTTGTTAGCGGTTCTAGATTTGTAAGTGTTGTCTCATAACAGTAGGTAATTTAATGAAAAGAAGATCGTTACTATCGCTACTTACGATATTTTGTTTGAGTTTACTGCTAAGCGTAAGCTGTAATTCAACATCACCTTCATCTAATCGAGATGATAGTCAACAAATTGTGATCGGATATAGTAATTGGGCAGGTTGGTGGCCTTGGGCGATCGCTGAAGAAGAGGGATTATTTGCTAAAAATGGTGCAAATGTGAGAATGCAATGGTTTGATGGCTATCTAGAATCTATGGAAGCTTTTGCTGCTGGGCAATTAGATGGAAACTGTCAGACGCTTAATGATACGATCGCCTTTGCTGGAGATTCAGTCAATGGGCAAGTTGTAGTTTTAGTTAATGATAATTCTGCTGGTAATGACAAAATAATCGTTAGTGAAGAAATTAATGATATTCAGGATCTAAGAGGCAAAAAAGTAGCAATAGAGGAAGGAGTAGTTGATGATTTTCTGTTGACTATTGCTTTAGAACAAAATGGTATGAGTCGCGATGATCTAGAAATTGTCAATTTGGAAACTGGTGCAGCAGCAGCAGCATTTGCAGCGGGAAAAACTGATGCTGTTGGTGCTTTTCCTCCTTTCTGGTTAACGGCATTACAAAGAGAAGGTTCTAAAGAATTAATTAGTTCCAAAGACTTTCCTGGGGCAATTCCCGATTTATTAGTAGTAAGTCAAAAATTAATTGATGAACAACCAGACCAAGTTCAAGCGTTAATTAATACTTGGTTTGATACTTTAGATTTTATGGCAAAAAATCCCGAAAAAGCTGACGAGATTATGGCAAAACGCGCCAATATTAGCATCGAAGAGTTACAACTATTTAAAGAAGGAACTAAAATTTTTACAATTGAAGAAAATTTAGAAGCATTTAGCAGTGGAGACGGGATCGAACATATGCCCACCGCAGCCAAAAGAATGACTTTGTTTATGTTAGATGTAGGGTTTATCGAACAAGCTCCCGACTTGAATAAGTTATTTGACGATCGATTTGTAAGAGCTTACAGTCAATCACAAAATTTATAGCGGTTTTTAGACTTATTTAATACAAATATAATTAATTTTCAATAACTACTTATTATGAAACCTGCGATCGCCGAATCCAAGCGTTCCCACAGCCCAAAGAGTAGTTTAGAACCAACTATATTTTGGCGTATTGCTGAAGATATCCCTAAACTTTTAGCTTGGAATTTGATGTTTTTGTCCATTCTAATTCCTTGTCTGGTTTGGTTTCTTGTTACTAAATATCTAAATATAGACTCAGTTTTTTTACCTTCTCCTCTAGAAGTAGGTCAAGCCCTAGTTAGCTTATGGTCAAAAGGTTTTTTGCTAGGAGATATATCCGCTAGTTTCTTACGAGTAAGTTTAGGATTTATACTTTCGGCATTGGTTGCTCTGCCTATAGGCATCTTAATGGGTGCTTTTGTGAGTATTCGGTCTTTGTTTGAGCCAATTATTGCTATCCTGCGCTATATGCCTGCCCCTGCTTTTATTCCTCTATTTATTATTTACTTGGGTATTGGAGAAGAACCAAAAATAGCTTTAATTTTTGTTGGCACTGTTTTCTTCAATATTTTAATGATTATGGATGCGGTTAAATTTGTTCCCAAAGATTTGATCGAAACTACTTACACTCTGGGAGGTAAACGCTGGCAAGTTATCCGTCAAGTTATTACTCCCTATATTGTACCGAGTATTATCGATACTTTGAGAATTAATATTGCCACTTCCTGGAATCTAGTTATAGTTGCCGAATTAGTTGCAGCTTCAGAAGGGTTAGGAAAAAGGATTGTTTTAGCTCAAAAATTTTTAAAAACCGATGAAATTTTTGCCTGTTTAATTGTTTTGGGCTTAATTGGTTTTTGTTTAGATTTAATTTTTCGTTTATTACTAAAAACAACTTGTAAATGGGCATTGGATTAACAGATAAAAATGCACTTAGAAATTGCGCGTCTCTATAAAAAGTTTTCAAGCAAAAAAGGTACTATCTTTGCCCTTAAAAACATTAATCTACACGTCGAAACAGGAGAGTTTGTCTGTGTAGTAGGAGCATCTGGTTCGGGAAAATCTACCTTACTAAGATTAGTGGCAGGTTTAGATATGCCTACTTCTGGGATGATTACTGTAGATGGAACTAAAGTTACAGGCACTTCTGCCGATCGAGGAATGGTATTCCAAAGTTATACTCTTTATCCTTGGATGAATGTAGAGGAAAATGTCGGCTTTGGTCTCAAACTTCAGGGTATGTCTAAAGTTAGAAAGCATCAAGAAACTTCCTACTATCTTGATATTGTTGGTTTGAGTGATTTTGCCAAAGCTTATCCCAAAGAATTATCTGGAGGAATGAAACAACGAGTTGCGATCGCTCGTGCCTTAGCTACTAGACCTAAAATACTCTTAATGGATGAACCTTTTGGGGCTTTGGATATCCAAACCAAGGAAAATATGCAACAGTTTTTGTTAGAAATTTGGCGCAAAACTGTTGACTTCTAGTGGTCAATTTATTATACATACTTATACAAAGCTATAAATAATGTATAAGTATGCGACCCCATGAATTTGCGGAACAAGTAGGAGTATCGGTAGAGACATTGAGAAGATG
>JBFRWK010000148.1:0-19471 GCA_051439545.1 Xenococcaceae cyanobacterium
CTTTTTAATTAACGAATGTACATCATCATCCTCTTCAATGGGTGTCCAATCATCACAAAGACCATTGTTTCTAACCAAGATATGAGGCATTTGGTTTTCATAACAGTTAAGTGAAGCCACAAACAACTTGATACTGTCATACTCACCATTGCAGATAAACCATTTACAAAAATCTACGCCATAATCCTTACCCAGTTTAAGTAACTGATTTCTATCGATCCAAGCTTTCATTGCCCGATGAACCTGAGAAGGTAAACTGACAATCACTGGTTTTGAGATCGCCATCTCAAAGATGCGGTCTGCTTTATTTGCTTGTTTCTCATCTTCAGTAAAGACAGCATACTGACATATATCTTTATAAACACCAGCTACATCAGGATTAGACCTATCTGTTTCTACAGCCACAAAAGGTAAATTACGATCTAAGCAATATTGAATCATTGTCTTAGCTATAAATGACTTACCTACGCCCCCCTTCTCACCATCTAGCCAATGAATTGTTGCCATAAACTATCCTTTAGTATTGATTGAACTCTGATGATAAATCTTGGCTTGAGCCTGATAATTCTTTGGGTTTAGTTTTAATAGATTTTTTAGCTTTTGACCGAGAAGTAACTGACTCTTTTTTAGGATTACTATGAGATGATTCTATCGAAGATGAAGAATTCTCATCTAGATGAGAAGCTGATTCTACGAATTTAATTTGTTCTGGTTTAGCTTGAAGAGAATCCTTATTTAATTCAGCTTTAGATAAGGTTACATCTTCTGATGATTTAGAAGAACTCGATTCATCAGAAGACGAGGTACTTTTTTGACTTTTTCTTGAGGAGATTCTTTTTTTTCGGGCTGCGGATTGTTTATTGATTTCCGTTAAATATTGTTTGAGAGTAGCTGCGGAAATTAAAATTTCTTGTTCGGCTAGAATCTCTGACAAGTCTTGATAACTATATCCCTTCTTCAAAGCACTTTTAAGTTTCTCTCGCAGATAGTAAATACTTTCTCGTAGGTTCAGTTCCGATTTTGGTTTTTCCTTTAACTGACCTAATTTAGCTAAAGTAGTTTGCAGCTTATCGACATGAATCTTCTGATTAGGTTTAGTCTTGACCATTATCTATTCTCCGCCTACTACTTTTTAAGACTGCTATCACTACATCATAATTAACGGCTAGATTGATTTACATCAAGACAATAATTATTTACATTAATTGATGACCGAGATAATTTTAGCTCTAGTCAGCGCAAAGATTTCAAATAAGCACCTGCTTATTTGATTTTTTCTTAATAGTTTCTTTTTTAGTCTCAAGAGAGTCAAAAGAATTGATTTATATATTTACTATAATTGGTAGCTATTTTTACTATCCATTAACCAGGCAGAATAATTTACTTGGATATATCATCTACAAATAAATTTTACGGTCATTTCCTGCTTAGCTAGTTCACGACTATATTTATGACCAGTTTGACGTGCATTCTATTTTCTTTTTCCCAGTAGTTTTTTTCCCTCGATTAATCGAGAGGGTAAGGAATGGTGGTACTCACTCACTACACAATTTTTGGCTATCGCCACCGCTGCGCTAAAATTGTGAGTGAGCCAAAGGGGGTCAAACCCCCTCTGGACTCCCCCGATTGGTCGGGTGGGCTTTTTAGTTTGAAGGAAAGGGAAGATGGGAGACATGGGGACATAGAGAATTTAATCATCACCATTTTCTTAATTAAACACCAATCCAATAAAAAAAGCTACTGGGAAAAAGAATATGCCTCATGCTATTGCCCGTATTGCTAAACTCAATAGTGGAAACATTGCCTCCTCCGAACAGCATACCAAAAGAGTTAGAGAAACTCCAAACGCCAACCCAGAAATTAAGAACATTCGTTTTATCGGTCAACCAGAAACCAGTGAGAGTCCAACTTTAGACACCCTAGTTCGACAGCGTATAGGGGAGCAGACGATTCGCAAGAATGCTGTTTTATGTGTAGAAATGCTCCTAACCGCTAGTCCCGAATACTTCCGACCCGATGAGCCAAGCAAGGCAGGATCTTATCAGCCCCAGCGTCTAGAAGACTTTCAAAAGTCAGTCCATCAATGGCTTGATAACCAATACGGCGACCGTATTGTCAGAGCCGAATTACATTTAGATGAAGCTACTCCCCATATTCATGCTTACCTAGTCCCTTTAGATGAAAGAGGTAAATTAAACTGTCGGGGTTTATTTGGCGGAAGGGAAAAACTAAGTAAGTTCCAAGATAGCTATGCGGAAGCTCTTGCTCCTTTAGGACTAGAGCGAGGCATTAAGGGTAGTCGAGCCAAACATACTTCGGTTAAACAATATTATGCTGCTGTTAATAAAGAACCAGACTTGACTCTGGATATGGCAACTATCCAACATCAATTAGCAGACCGAACTAGGGCAATTAGAGAAAAAGAAGCCCTAAAACGCACAGCCAAAGCATTAGCATCGGAAAAGGAGGTTTTACAACAGCGTCTTAGAGATTTAGAAACCAGGGTACATACTCAAAATCGAGAACTAGAAAACTGGAAAACTAAATATACCGAACTTGCCAGTAAAGTAAGGGACTTACCTTTAGAAAAGGTAGCTTATGAATTAGGTTTAAATCCCGACCCCAAAGATAAACATAAGTGGCATTCAGGACACCATATTATTAATATTACTGGTAGTAAGTTTTATGACTGGAAAGAATTAAAGGGAGGTGGGGGTGCAATCGATCTAGTCATGCACGTAAATGATTGTGATTTTAAACAGTCAGTAGCTTGGTTAAACGATCGTTTTGGTGAAGGAGCTACATTAGAAGCTGTAACTTATAAGACTAGAGAAATTATCCAAACAACACCCGTACTTGAATTTACTCCACCAGTCCCAGATGAGAGTAAATGGCAGTCGGTGAAAAAGTATTTAACTCGCTTTCGTAAATTACCAAGTGGTTTGGTAGATGCTCTGCATCAACAAGGATTAATTTATGCCGATGAAAAACAAAATGCTGTGTTTATTCGTCGTTCTTTAAATGGGTTAACTAAGGGTGATTTGAATAAATCACAAAATTCACCGCGTCTCCCCCTCTCCGTGTCCCCCCGTCAACCATCTCCAGCCAATTCCCAAATCACAGGAGCAACTCTAAGAGGTACAGCAGGAGAAGATAATACTTTTAAAGGATTAGCCAGGGGAACAAAGCGAAGTGAAGGGTGGTTTTATTTTCCACAGGGAGGACAATCAAGCGACCAGATAAATAGAGCAGTGTTAGTGGAGTCTCCTATTGATGCTATGTCCTTTGCAGTGTTAGACCGTAATGATAGTCGGAGAACGATTTATATTTCTACTGATGGGGAGGGTTCTATTCCTCATGAATTTTTACAAGAGGTCAAAGATATAGTGGTTGCTTATGATAATGATGAGGCTGGTAATTTAATGGCACAAAGGACGCTCTCTCAGTTGTCTAATGGTGTACGAAAATTACCGAAAGCTATTGATTGGAATGAAGATATTGTGAATCAGTTTAATTGGTTAAATCAGAGTCGAAGTAATGAAATTCAAAAGCAATCTCGACGTGAACAAAAACAGGATAGAGGATTGAGCTTATAGTGAGCGTTAATTACATTTTTGACTCGATCTCCTTCGTTAATAATTAATAGCAGAGATACGCACATAACAAGACTGCTCTTTTAAACTTGCTTAATATTTCCGCAATTTCGCGAATTTACGTTCCTGGGAGTGAGTAGTTATATTCGGGTAAATACCGATATGGCGAAATCTCATTAGGAGTAAAGCATGGCGTTTGAGCAGGAATTGGACATTTACTTGAGGTCGCGTTTTACCTTGATGGTATTAGTAACGCCAGAGGAAGAACGGGCATTACAGAGTGTTAAACAAGTATGCGACAAAGCTCAACGTTCCTGTCTGAGTTGGGATGTTGCCGATGGCTTTCAAGCAGTAACTAATTGGCGGGGTACGATACCAACTGCCCGCGATCCCCTCTCGGCATTAGAACAAGTAGATAAAGCCGATGGGGATGGTTTATTCGTTCTCAAAGATTTTCATGACTGCTGGAGCAATCCTCAGTTTAAGCGCAAACTCCGCAGCGTTGCCCAAGCTGGATTGGGATAAAACAATTGTACTCCTTGCTTGGTAAAGGTGTCGGAGAAGCAGGAGAGGAGATGACCTAATGGTAGAGCGATCGCCACAGTAATATTCCCTAGTAAATATCCAATTCCTAGAGAAACAACAGTAATAGCAGCCGTGGCTAGCAGTGAATGAGTAATACTCCGATGGGGAAATCTATCCTCTATCCAACTGCTAATCGGAAAGAAAATTTTACCGATGGTACTTTCAGTGGTGTCTAAGTCTGGTAGTTGAGAACCTATAATAGCTAAACCTAATGGTAAAGGTTCTGCTGTTCCTAAGATTAGGGAAGTTCCTGCTGCTGCTATTGCACTGTGCGTTATAGACATTAATCCGATGAACATGATTGTTTCCTTTAAAACAGTGGTAACTGAAGGTAGTTTTTTTTACCCAGTACTCGTAAAATCTCATTCCACTTCTTTTCTGAGTAATACGGCTGCTGCCTGTACCAAACTAATGGATCGGAATCCTGTTTACTACAGTTACAACCCTGCGGGGGCGACACAAGTAGTCAAAAAGCTTGCTGAATCAATGTTTTAGCCCTCATACCTTGCCGATAATAATCATTTTTGGCAGGGGAAAAACGAATTAATTCCCGAACCACATCTTGAAAAAAGGTATTTGATTCAATCCAGTTTTGACCATGTAAACCAATAGCAAAACTACTATGTCTTCGATAAAATCGTTTGAGTTCGGTGGGACGAGTTACATACTTAGCGATACCTTTTTGCTTAATTAACTGCCCTGAAAAAGTAGAAATAGAGTAAGCTAAAGTAATTAAAATAATTGTGGCAATTAAACGACAACCATCAACTTGAGTAATTTCTAAATTATAGCCACCTAGCTTAAAATCTCTGAACATTTCTTCAATACCCATTCGTTGAGAATAGGCATCAACAGCAGCAAATAAATTATCCAAATTAGTAAGAATATACCAAGGTTCTTTACTTGATTTATTTTTATAGTTTCTTCAACTAAATAAATTACTTTATTTCTTGACCATTCTGTATCTATCCAAGATTTTAAAATGGGAAACCAAAGGTTTTGAATATTAAACTGAGTCAGAGATAAAAATCGTTGTATTTTCTTAACTCTACTTCTCAACTGAATCGGTATAGGAATGAGAGTGATAATTCCGCAAAAGAATAGATGTTTCGGGTGACCAGAACCGCATCCATTAATTCAAAAGTAGCATCTTTTGCTGGTCCTAAAAGTTGATAGGCTTTGTTTCTGAATTTTTGTAGTTTTTCGGCAGATTGACTCAAGGTTATTGATAATTAAGTATAAATACCTTATTGTCTCGTCTTTTTGCCAAATTTCGTTTATGTTTTCCTCACTCAAAAAATCCTCTTCCCCAAAACACCATACTAAACAGTTTAGTATGGCAAAAAGGCAATTTAGTCTAAACTCCAGAACTAAACGACAGTTGGTCAGATTTATATAGTGATGGGAAAAAAGTTGGTCATCGGGTTGAATAAATTACTTTTGCTTCGGAGTTTTTATTAATCTTTGATATCAGTTCTCCATTTTTAATAGAGAACTAGCTGCAATCTTCGCGCTTTCAACCACTTCACCTATCCACTCTCCTATCAACTTTTCTTGGTGCAAGATCTGAGTTGACAAGATGCCAAAGCTTAGTTTGAGTTGTATTAACAGGTGTTGTCTGTCTCTTCCAAACATAAACATCTTTGATCTTGTAATTAAGATTATGGTTTAGGAAATACTCTAATGACCCTTTAGATTTATATATGAATACATTATTAAAATTCTTGGCAACAAAATTTACTTCTTGTTCGCCACGTATATCTTGCATAGTTACATCTGAAGCTAGTACATGAGAGAGAGTAAGCATATTAAACCAAGGAGCTATAACTAGAGAATTGTTGGTTTGATTAACAATTTTAGCTACCTCAGAATGATAATATTCTGCATACTTGTTCCACCAAGTATCTGTTTGAGTATAAACTGCACAGGATAAAACGCCACTGCTAATTAGAACCAATGTTATTCCTATCCATAGCTTATGTTCCCAAATTTTTTGAGATAGGGAAGTAATGTTAGTAGCAAGAAGATGAGCAATAGCGATCTCAATACCAAGGTAACAAGGAATAAGGTATCTAATTGGAGTCGATCCTTGACCTTTTAAAATCAGGTCTGGAATTATTAAAAATAGACCTAGAGTTCCAATTAATATGTAGATAAACAACCAAACTTGTTTTTGAGTATGAATATAGAGAAAGTAGAGTGAATACACTACTAGAACTATGATTGGCAAATATAACCATAAATTTTTATAGTTAAAGCTCTCATTGAAATCAAAAAAAACACGGCTAAGATTAAGAATCCATGTTTGAGCTAATGAGGGAAAAGGTGTATGAGACGATATACCACAATGGTCTGTACTCCATCCTGTCCAGCATGGCGGTGAAGGAAATCCTTTATAATCAGCAATTTTTCCCAATGCGAACAGTGAAAATACTATGAAAGAAATTAGCAGATGAGGAATAATCTTTTTATTTATTCGGGGCTTTTTTTGACTCACCCTTAAACCGCCGTCAAACTGGCAATACTCCCCATCAGGGTAGGAGCTTAGGGAATGCTCCCCAAGAGACGACTGTTTTTGGGGTAATTGGGAAGTCTGGGTCAGTTTGGCTATAAGTAGATAAAGACCATGTCCAATAGCAATTATTACAGAAAACAAATGGGTGTATAGTGTCAACATCAGTGTTGCTGCATAAACAATCCAGTTGAGCATTTTATTGACTCGTATAGCTCGTAACAATGCCCAGCAAGAAAGCAATACAGTTACTGTCCACATACTGTATTCTCTTGCTTCCTGAGCATAAATGAGATGTAAAGGAGAGATACTTATCAATGATACTGCCATCCACCCCACTAACGGAGACGCAAATAATTCTTGACAGAGCAAATACATACAAGGGAATGCTAACAAGCTAATTAGGGCAGATACACCTCTAGGGGTGGTTACGCGATCGCTAAATAGCTCCATCCAAGAACGCCCTATTAGATGATAAAGAGGAGAACGCAAGCCCTTTTTGACTAAGTTCATTAAATCTTTTTCTGGATCGGGACGCTGATATTTTTGTATTTCTGCAACAGTAAAAACCCTATTTTGGCTAACTATTTCCTGAACTTCTGGGAAAGTGTAGCCAGCAATTCTGTGTGAAGTTAATGATTCATCACCCCAGTAGGGTTTTTGTTCGAGGTTGGCAAATCTAAAAAATATTCCTAATATTAACAGAATGATTATTAAGATTCGCCACCAATTACCATAAATTTGGCGATTTTGTCTCATTTATGCTGTTGCTCCTAATTTGCGATTTTGTCTCATTTATGCTGTTGCTCCTAAACAACTCAACAAACTCAGATTCTTTTGAAGTTAGCGATCGCGTTGAAGAAAAAAGCTTCCGTGAAAAGTCAGATATTTACTGAGTCTGACAGCTTTAGCTGTCATCATTACTTGACGTAATTTTGCCTTCCTTTATCTATTAGAAAGCAAGTTACTACCATGACCAAATATCTGTCGCACTCGATAAATTGGTCGAGACTGAGATTCGTGATAAGTTCGCATCAATAACTCAGCCAGTAGCCCAAAGCAAAATAGTTGAACTCCTGTGAGAATTAGCACTACGGTCAAAAACAGTAAAGGTCGATCGCCAATACCCAGATTGAGACCAAACTTTAAAAAAGTTAAATATCCTCCTAATAATGTCCCTGCAAACATAGAGGCAATACCCAGTAGTCCAAAAACGTGCATCGGTCGTGTTAAAAAGGTTTTCATAAAGGCGATGGTGAATAAATCCATAACCACTCGCAGAGTACGACCTAGTCCATACTTACTTTGACCATAACGACGAGCCTGATGTCCGACAGGAATTTCCGCAATTCTTGCTCCTTCAATGAAAGCTAAAGCTGGTAAAAACCGATGCAATTCGCCATAAAGGTTCATATCTGCGATTAATTCTGCTCGATAGGCTTTGAGAGAACAACCATAGTCGTGTAATTTTACTCCTGTAACCCGCCCGATTAGCCAGTTGGCAATTTTTGAAGGGAATAGTCGGGTCAAAGCAGCATCTTGTCTTTTTTTACGCCAGCCACTAACCAAATCGTACCCTTCTTCTAACTTAGCTAAAAGTTGCGGAATATCGTGGGGATTGTTTTGAAGATCTCCATCTAAAGTAACAATTACTTTACCTTGAGCATATTTGAATCCTGCTGCCATTGATGCAGTTTGACCATAATTACGACGCAGAATAATTGCTTGTAAATCATCACGAGTTTGAGCTAGTTGCTTGAGCAGTTCAGTCGAGCCGTCCCTTGAACCATCATCTACACAGATAATTTCGTAGTAGATTTGATTCTGTTGTAATGTTGTTGAGATCGCCTTAATTAGTTCAGGTATGCTATCTACTTCATTGTAAATTGGCACAACTACTGATACTTCTAGTTCCTTAAAAATAGAAAAATTTTCTTTGGTTGTTTGTGCGTGATAAATATCTTCAGAAGCTTTATGATAGGGTTCCATTTTTATATGTTCTCCATAAGTGTGATTTTTATAAATGGTCTTAAGCTAGGTTGAAAATTTTCTATGAAGATAAAAAAAATCTATTCAATATATAAACTTTGAATAAATAAGCACAAATTGTTAATTAGTATTTTTTACCGATCAACTCTAGGCATTAAATAATTCTTGATAGTATCCTTAAGTTCTTAATAACCTCGCTCGTTAATCAAAGTAATTTAGCTGCTTTTTTCATATATTAATCGGCAACAATATAGCAGACAATTGATTTCACTTAGTCTTTATAAAAAAAGATATTTATGTATTTTTTTAGTTAAGAGGAGCAAAACTAACCAAAGTGTTATCAAGGACAATATAGAAAAAATTACAGTTTTAAGTGGTTGAGATAGTATAAATTTTCATAAATTAACAATTAAATCTTTAAAGCTTTTTTGTATATAGCTTACGGTTTTTTGCTTTTTGAAATGCTTACACTTAAAAGGAAGGTATTTACTTTAATTGATTCATCTTCACTAGAAAATATAAAAAAAAATTCCTAGTAATTTATCTAAATTTTAAAATACTTACTTATTTATTTATATTATTTTGACAATAATTATCTTTTTTTGATTTATAAAGGAAATTAAGCCAGAGAAATTACTAGTATTTTTTTCTTGGGTTATTAGATCGATTATTTTATAAGTATTTATGACTCGTAAGAATACACCTTTATCTTTTTATAATAATCAATTATCTGAATTTAACGATTCTCTAAAAAGAAAAAAAATCTTCAATATTTTATTTTTGATTCCTCATCCTTTTTATTTAGAACGGGGTTCTCCTATCGCTGATGATATGGTTTTAAGAGTATTATCTAAGCGGAAAGAGAATATTGATGTTATCACTTACCCTGAAGGTAAAGATATACAATATCACAATATCACCCTATATCGAACAATTCGTATACCATTCGTCAGTAATATTAGTCCTGGATTTTCCTGGAAGAAAGTAATTTATGATATTTTAATTTTTTTTAAAGCTATTCATTTAATTGCCACAAAAAAATACCATTTAATTCATGCAGTAGAAGAAACAGCTTTTATTGCTCTTTTATTCAAAAAAATCTTAAATATTCCTTATGTTTATGATATGGATTCATCTTTGGTTCAGCAAATGATCGAAAAGTATTCTTTTTTAGAACCTTTGAGAGTGTTATTTGAATGGTTTGAAAAAATAGTTGTTGAAAATGCGGAAGTTGTAATACCAGTTTGTCAGGCTCTAGCTGAAGATATCGCCAGGTATAGTCCCAGAAAAGTGATAGTGCTTCCAGATGTATCTCTTCTGAATTGAAACTAACAAAAATTATGCAAAATTTAAAATCTCAACTAAAAATTAGCAATCCGATCTTGATGTATGTCGGAAATCTGGAAAGTTATCAGGGTATAGATTTACTTTTAGAGAGTTTTACTCTAGTGCTTCAACAAACAAACCTAGTAGATTTAGTAATAATTGGTGGAGAGGTTGCCGATATTCAGAAATATCAAAAGAAAGCTAAACTTCTGGGAGTTCAAGCTAAAGTTCATTTTTGCGGTGTTAAACCAATTAACCAATTAAGTCAATATCTTGCTCAAGCAGATATTCTAGTTTCTCCTCGAATTAAAGGTAAGAATACACCGATGAAAATCTATTCCTATTTAGATAGTGGTAAAGCCGTTATAGCTACCAATTTACCAACTCATACTCAGGTTATTGATAACAGAGTGGCAATGCTTGCTCAACCTAATCCAACAGATTTTTCCCAGGGAATACTTAGGCTCATTAATAACTCTAATTTACGCTCAAAACTGGGAATGAGAGGAAAAAAATTAATTAAAGAACAGCATAGCTACCAAGCTTTTAGCCAAAAATTAAATAACCTTTATGACTGCCTCAAAGAATCAATTAACCAATCTGAAATAGAACCGTAATGAAAAGAAATTTAGTTAAATTATCCGCTTGTACTTACGACCTCGCAATTATTGGCGGTGGAATATATGGAGCTTGTGTAGCTTGGGAAGCCACTCTTCGAGGTTTGTCAGTAGCCTTAGTTGAAAAAGGAGATTTTGGCTCAGAAACTTCTGCCAACAGCTTAAAAATTATTCATGGTGGATTACGTTATCTGCAAAATGCAGATTTTAAGAGGATGCGCGAATCGATTCAGGAAAGGAAAACCCTAATGAGAATTGCACCACACTTAGTTCATCCACTTCCTCTAGTTATTCCTACTTATGGACATGGAATCAAAGGGAAAGAAGTACTAGGTCTGGCAATAAAAATTAATGACCTCATTAGTTTTGATCGCAATCAACTTAAAGATCCTCAAAAACACATACCCAATGGTCGCTTAATTTCTCCGCGAGAATGTCAGCATTTACTTCCAGCTATTACCAATCAGAGACTAACTGGGGGTGCCATTTTTTATGATGCTCAAGTCTATAATTCTGAACGACTTACTCTTGCCTTTATTCTTTCTGCCGAGCAAGCTGGTGCTACTGTAGTTAACTACAGTGAAGTTAGAGGATTTTTGCAAACAGGAAATTGTGTTACTGGTGTCGAAGTCACAGATATACTAACAGGCGATCGATTTGAGATTCGTGCCAAAACAGTAGTAAACACTTGTGGAGCTTGGATTAATAATGTTTTGAGCTTACTTAAAGGAGAGCCAAAACCAAAAACTATCTTTGCCAAAGCCATGAATTTAGTGGTTAGGAATCCACTATTTGGGTCTTATGGAGCTGGTATTTCCAGTTCACGAGGGGCATCTGACCAACCTAATCGCTTTTTGTTTATTGCTCCTTGGCGAGGTAAATCGATGATTGGCACATACTATGCAGGTTACGATGGTAAACCAGAGGATTTTCAAATTACTGAACTAGATATTCAAAATTTTCTCCAGCACATTAATCAAATTTATTCCTTAGCCAATCTCACTCAACAAGATGTTAGTTTCGTTCATGGAGGTTTGCTGCCTAGAATCAGTATCGATAGCAAGACTGGAGAGCCACTTTTAGCTAAAAACTATCAAATCAAGGATTACTCTGAGGAAGGACTGTCAGGAATTGTATCAGTAGTAGGAGTAAAATATACAACTGCTAGAGATGTAGCTCAGAAGACAGTTGATCGTATTTTTCAGCTATGGGGACAAAAACCCCCTAAATCAACTTCAGCTTTTACTCCTCTTTACGGTGGAAAGATCGATCGCTTTGAAACCTTTCTCCAAGATGCAATTGCTAAACTCTCCTCTAGAGTGGAGCCAGAGGTGATGCGTCGTTTAGTTTATAACTATGGTTCTGCCTATCGAGATATACTGCAATATTTAGAACCAGAGCTTGATGATACTGATACTATAGATAATCTGGCTGTTCTTAAAGCAGAAGTCCTCCATGCAGTTCACAAAGAGATGGCTCAAAAACTAAGTGACATAGTTTTTCGGCGTACAGAACTAGGAAGTGCTGAATACCCTGGTTCTGAACCTCTTAAGCTCTGTGCTGAAACTATGGGTGCAGAATTGGGATGGAATCACACCAGAATTAAACAAGAAATTCAAGCAGTAAACGATGTTTATAAAAACAAATTTTTAGTGCCAGTATAGAGTCATTGCACCAAGAACACTTATCTTTAAAATCTTTAGTTAGTCATGCCTTCTCCCCTTGCTCACTCAGTTTCTGGATACATACTTGCCAAGTTTTTACCTCTCAAACAAAGAAAAGAGTCCAGAGTTAATAAGTGGTATATGCGGAGTTTATATCCTGTATTTGTAGCTACTTGTGCTGATTGTGATTTTATTCCCCAAATAATTACAGGACAAGTCTATCATCGTGGTCCTACACACAGCATATTTTTTACCTTTGTCTTTAGTGTAGTAACTGGATTTGTTGTTAGTTATTGGCAGAAATATTCATATCGACAAATATTTTTATTGACTGCGATCGTTTATAGTTCTCATCTATTTTTAGATTTTTTTACCGTAGGAGGTAAAGGTATGCAGTTATTTTGGCCTGTTACAGATAGCTTTTTTAAGTCACCCATAGCAATTTTTCCAGGGGTTCATCACTCAAGAGGTTTATGGCACTATAGTCACCTGATACCTTTTGGTTTTGAGTTAGCTTATTCAGCATTGCTTTTCACGGGATTTGTTTATTGGAAAAAATCTCAAAAATTTTGAGAAAAATTAATTATTTAAAAAAACTAATAGATAAATAAGTACTCAGGCAAAACTATTTACATATTTTTTTAATTACCTATTACCTACCTTCACCAAGTAATTTATTTTTACAGATAATTAATATGAAAGCTGATCGGAAAAATAATCAATTAATTATAGCTGATGCCCACGTTCACCTCCATGATTGTTTTGATTTAGAGCATATGCTTAATTCTGCTCTGAATAATTTTCAAAATTTTTCTAAATTAAAAGGTTATCATGATAACTTTAATGCCTTATTGTTTTTAACAGAAATTGGTAAGAGAAATAAATTCTTTCAATTAAGAAATTACACAAAAACAAATAAAACACTGATTAAGAATAAGCTCAAAAATTGGGATATATACCAAACTCAAGAAGAAGTTTCTTTGTCTGTCTCAAACCAGCAAAATCATAGAATTTTCTTAATTGCTGGTCGTCAAATTGTTACAGCAGAAAAACTTGAAGTTTTGGCACTAATAACTAACCAAGACTTTGAAGATAGTCTTTCACTAGAAGAAACTATTGAAAAAATTGTCTCAGTAGGTGGAATACCTGTACTTCCTTGGGGAGTTGGTAAATGGATAGGAAAAAGAGGAAAAATTTTAAATGAGTTTTTGACAAAAAGTAACATTCCCATTCTTTTTCTCGGTGACAATAGTGGTCGTCCTATCTTCTGGTTGCGACCATCTTATTTTCAACAAGCTGAAGCCAAAGGATTGAAGATTTTGCCAGGAACAGATCCACTTCCTTTAATTGGCGAATCCTCTCGTCCTGGTAGTTTTGGGTTTATGATTCAAGACTCTTTAAGTAAGGAAAAACCAGGAGCGCATATCAAGCAAATATTGCTAAGGTCAAATCAATCTCTTGAACCTTATGGCTCTTTAGAGAATCCTTTTCGATTTATTCGTAATCAGTTAGCAATTAGATACAGAAAAAGTAATGTAATTTTTTAACTAAAGACCGTTATCCTAGAAGGATTTTAGGGAACTCTATAGCTATACCTCTAGATATTGGTCAATGAAATGAACTTATGGGAGTCAGCTAACTAATGGGCAAAGTTTTGGTTACAGGTGGAAAAGGTTTTCTCGGTGGTCACATAGCCTCTCAGTTATCAGCAATGGGAGAGACAGTCCGAATCTTTGCTCGACCTCCAGCTAAAGAAAACTACGAGGGAGAAACCTCAGAAAATAATGTGGTCTGGGGAGATATTCGAGACTCAAAAGCTGTTGAACAGGCAGTCAAAGGAATGGATAATATCATTCATGTAGTATCGAATTTTCGCAAAGGTGGCTCGGATAAAAAAGAAGCTTATGCAATTAATGTTGAAGGCACAAACAATGTTTTAGAGGCAGCAAAAAAATATGGAGTTAAACACCTAATTCATTGCAGCACAATTGGTGTTCATGGAACTGTACTGGAAATTCCAGCCAATGAAGAAACTCCTTTCAACCCCACAGATCTTTATCAAGAGACAAAATTAATAGCAGAGAAGAGAGTCTGGGAATTTTATCGAGAAACTGACCTACCGATTACTGTCATTCGACCAATCTCATTATTTGGCCCTGGGGATCTGCGGATGTTGAAGCTTTTTCGGATGATTCAACAGAGCAAGTTTATTATGGTTGGTAAAGGTGAAGTTTTTTTTCATCCGTCTTACATTGATGATGTTGTTAGAGGTTTTATCCTTTGTTTAAACAATGAAAAAGCAATAGGAGAAGCTTTTATTATTGGTGGAGAAGCGTATATAACTCTAAATGAATTATGTAAGTTGATTGCAGATGAACTCAAGGTCGCTCCTCCTAAAATTACAGTTCCTTTAGCACCAGTGATAGTTTTAGCAACTCTATGTGAACGTCTTTACGAACCTTTTGGCATTGAACCACCACTGCACAGACGTAGAGTTAGCTTTTTTCAAAATAATCGTGCATTTTCAATCGACAAAGCCAAACAAGTTTTAGGATACGAACCAAAATATTCTCTTAAAGAAGCGATTCAAAAAACTATTTATTGGTATCAAGAACACCAATGGTTATAGGTAAAAATATGAATAAAACAAAACAAGCATTAACATCAGAAGAGCTAATAATTACCAAAAATGATAATTCACCCAAGACAGAGTTTCAGGCTGCATTAACTGATGAAAACAAATCAGCTTTGCAAAAATATCAGGAATTGGTAATTGGCTCTACTAATTTTATGGCATTACTTAAATATGAATTCTTAACTACTCTGTTTAGTTCACTACCAGGTGCGGTTGGTCTAGCTCTGAGGCAGAAATTTTACAAATCATTCTTAGGAAAAGTTGGTCGCAATGTCATTTTTGGAAAATCTTTAACGATTAGGCATCCCCACAAAATTCATATTGGTGACAATGTGGTGATTGATGATTATGCAGTTTTGGATGCCAAGGGAACAGACAATAGAGGCATTTTCATTGGTGACAATGTCATGATTGGTAGAAACACTGTAATTAGTTGCAAAAATGGCAGCATCACTATTGGAGATAATACCAATATTGCTATGAATTGTTTTATTCAATCCGCTAAAGAAGTAAAAATTGGCAAGAATGTTCTCTTGGCAGCATATTGTTATGTGATTGGTGGTGGAAACCATGAGACAGACCGAACTGATATCCCAATTATTGCTCAAGGTCAAATAGTTAAAGGAATCGAGATTAAGGATAACTGTTGGATTGGCGCAGGGGTGAATATTTTAGATGGAGTGAAAATAGACTGCGATAGCATTATTGGAACTGGTGCAGTAGTAACAAAGTCCATTCCAGAATTCTGTATTGCTGTAGGAGTGCCTGGGAAAATTCTAAAGAACCGAAAAGATCTTAAATGATCTTTTCTAAAAACAATTAACAAGAAATAGCAAATTTTTCTATTTAAAATATGTTGGAAACAATAATAAAGAAAAAAAAAAGGTTAGAGTCTCAAGTTAAAGAACCGATTCGGGTAATGCATATAGTAGATAAGCTAAGTGTCTCTGGTTCTGGCATACATGGGGTGGCCAGAGCCATTGAAAGATGGATATCTGGCTTTGATAAAGATGATTTCAATTTTAGCGTTTGTAGCCTACGTAATCCTGAATCGGCTAAGGAGATTTTTGAAAGCCAAGGAATACCCGTTTTCTTCTTGAGCAAGAGCAAGTTCGATCCAAGAACATTAACCACTTTACTCAATCTTATTAAGTGTCAACAACCTCATATTTTACACTTGCATGGCTATGGAGCTACAAATTTTGGTCGTCTTGCCAGTTTATTAACAGGTATTCCTAATATCTTTCATGAACATACTGTGATTGATAATCAGCCCTTCTATCAGATAGTAGCGGATACACTTTTATCCCCCTTCACAACAAAAGCAATCGCTGTATCTAAACCAGTTTATGACTTTATGATCCATAGGCGAAAAGTAAACAAGAATAAACTAGAAACTCTAATTATTGGTCTTCCAGTAGCAGAGTTTCAGGCACCAGAACAAAGTAAGTGGCAGGAGAAACGCAAACAACTTGGTATTTGTCCTAATGAAAGAGTTGTTTGTACTGTTGGTCGATTAGATACTCAAAAAGGTCAAATTTATCTTCTTAAAGCTGCGCTTTCAATACTCAAAGATCTACCCAAAACTCGCTTTCTTATTGTTGGTGAAGGTCCAGACCGTTCAATGCTTCAGTCGGTTGCTGAACAACAAGGAATTGTCGATCGCGTTATTTTTACTGGACTTCGGGATGATGTACCTACTCTACTTGCTTTATCTGATGTAGTCGCTATCCCATCACTTTGGGAGGGAGGACCTCTAACACTTTTTGAAGCCATGAATTTACGCAAGCCAGTAGTAGGAACTCCTGTTGGCTTGATGGAAGAAGTTATTCGTGAAGGAGAGACGGGTTTTTTAGTACCCTGTCGTGATGTTACTCTGTTGGCTCAAAAGTTAATCTTGCTGCTTAAAGAGCCAGAACTTACCCAAATGATGGGAGAAAAAAGCTGGAAAGTATGCCAAAATTACGATATTTCTCATTCAATAGAGCGACTTAGCCAGATTTATAGAGAATTAGCTACTTAGCCTTGATATCTCTCCATTATCCAGTACTAGAAAGGCTTAAGTTTTAATTCCGATATGAGAAAGATCTTCACTCGCCTGAATCTATCTTATCTTTATGCTTTCCTTGGTGAAGCTACCCTTAGTCTAACATTTATCTTTTACATCATTCTGGCTCGGGTTTTAGGTCCTGAGCAATATGGAATCTTCGCATCAGCTACTGCTTTGGGGGGAATCCTTGCCTTTTTTATTCAGTTTGGATTTCCAGCTTTGCTAGCGCGAGAAGTTGCTGCTAATCCTCAGGAAGGTTCAAAATCCACCCTTAAGTTCCTTCTGCTTGAAGGATTAAACTCTCTGCTAGTTCTTGTGTTTCTCCTGCCCCTTGCCTATGCACTAGGTTTTAGAGGTATTGGTCTGACAGTTTGTTACTTAGTTGTGTTGGCAGAAGTATGCCGTAGTTTTAAACAGACTTTGCGCTCTGTCTTTCGAGGTTTGGGGAAGTTCAAAACCGAAACTGTTTCTGTAGCATTAGAGCGGTTGTTCGTCGTCTTACTCGCCAGCTTTGTCTTGTTAGTATCTGAGAATTTAGTGTGGGTAATCACCACCCTAGTTTTCATCCGTGTGCTTGATATTCTAGGTTTAGTCTACTACTTGAGTAAAAAGACACAAATTTCCTCTTCAATTAGCCTTGATAATCTTTGGCAATCTCTGCGAATGGCATACCCGTTTGCTATATCCGCAGTTTTGTGGATTCTTTATTATCAAATTGATATTTTGATGATTAAAGCACTGGTGACAACAGAAGAAGCAGGATTTTACAGCACTGCTTATCGCACAATCGAAATATTTTCTGCTCTACCTAGAGTTATTTTCCTGGTTACTTTCACCAAATTTGCCCGAGTTCACGCGACAGAACCGCAAAAATTACCCAAGGAAATTCACCAATCTACTGCCCTGCTTTTAGCAGGAATACTACCAGTTTTGTTTATTGCTGGTCTTTTTCAAACTACTTTAATAGAGACTCTTTATGGTCAGGCTTTTTCTCCTGCCATTCAATCCTTAAAAATTCTGCTTCCTAGTCTGGGTATCAAAATGTTTGGGACTTTGGTGGAATACTTTTTTCAAGCTACTGGACGAGAAAAATTTTTACCTCATCTTCTTTCAGCTACTGTAATTATTAACCTTGTCTGTAATGCTATTTTGATACCTACCTTAGGAGGATTTGGTGCAGCTATTGCTACTTTATTGAGTGAAGTTGTTTTAGCTATCGGTGGTCTTTGTTTAATGATGTATATGGGTTACAGAAGAATTGGTCAGTGCCTGATTGTAATTGCACTAATTAGCTTACTGATCGCTGGAATACCATCTCTAATATTACAGGGTTTGACTCCTGCTTTGGCAATCTGGCTAATACTTTTGGGCTTAGCTACAATCATTGCCTTGATGCATCCTAATTATTTTCTGAAAAAGAACGATAGCATTTCTTAACTCTGAAATCTCAGACTAAGCTAAGCAACATTGACATTGCATATAATAGCAATCAGATAAATTCCTAAGTTAAAGAATATGCCTGTCAAAAATTTTCTGACCATAGGTAAAGATTCAGGTCAGGGCGATCGCCTTATGGTAGCTCATGTTGGTGACAGTCGTATTTATTTAATTCGCCAAGGAGAGATCGATCAATTAAGTGAAGATCATTCTCTCGTGGCAATGATGGTAGCAAGCGGTCAAATTACTCAAGAAGAAAGTTTAGATCATCCAGACCGCAACGTATTAACTAAATCTTTGGGTTCAAAACGGACATTGAGCGATGGCTACGTTCAAGACTTAAGGCGTACCAAAGGGGAATTATCGATGGCTCTGGAAGACGGCGATATCTTACTACTCTGTTCGGATGGAGTGTGGGATTTAGTTTCAACTGAGGAAATAGCCCAAATCTTCGCTAACTCTTCATTTTTACAGTCAGCATTAGATGCAACTATTAACCAAGTTCTTCAGAAAGGAGCATCTGATAACGCCACTCTTCTGGCTTTGCAATGCAGTATAGAAACGGCTAAATAAAAATGTCTATTTTATGTCCAGTTTGCCTGAGTGAAAATAAGGAAAATGCCATCACCTGTATAGCTTGTGGTACTGCTTTGCAACCCAATAATTTTCCACCAAGCTACCATTTACCAAGTAATAGTATTCTTCAGCAAGGCAAATATCAAATTAGGAAAATTTTGGGAGAAGGCGGATTTGGTATTACCTATGAAGGGCTTGATTTAATTAACAATAGGAAGGTTGCCATCAAAGAAAATTGGCCAGAAAAAGCTATTAGACAAGCATTCGTGACAACTTAAGGCTGTAAGCCAGATGTCAAGCCAGTTTCATGCACAAGTTTAATTCCCCCAATCAGCGAGAAAAAGAAGAAAATAGTTAGCAGACAAAATCCGCTAACTAAAAACCTTTAAACTTTTTTTTAGTTTCTGTAATTGACCGTAATATTCACTATTTTTGCCCGCTTTTTCAAGATTTATTCCCAAACTAACCTCAACATCTTGAGGCGTAA
>JBFRWK010000149.1:0-12614 GCA_051439545.1 Xenococcaceae cyanobacterium
TTGTTTGTTAGTATTTGTGTATTGAAAATCGGGGCAATTTGTCCCCCCTGACGAAAAAACTCTTGACTCCAAACCTATAGCTGAGGAAGACTGTCCTACTTTGTCCAATATTTCTCTCGGGGAAAAGCTCGCTTATTTACCAGTGTCACTCTAGATTTAGCAGCAGAAAATCCTTTAATAGATACTTTGACTGATACTTCAGTGACTATCGGATTTAGATTGGAAGATGGGAAAGAAGTAGCAGACGAGCTAAAAAGTGTTCCTACAAGTAATATTACAGCTACTCGTCTATAAAATTATTTCGTTTTTACTTAGGTTAAGGAGCAAAATTAGTATGAGCAAAATATCTTTTGTCCTCATTTAAGCTTCCTCGTAAATGTTAGCGGTTCTAGTTGTCAATCTCGGAAGTAATCTCGATATTATGACTACCTAACCTATTCCTGGTTCAGCTTACATAATCTCTCAAATATTCATAAGGTTTGTTCAAGTCACCATCAAGGGCGATCGTTCCCTTGTAGATCATTTGGCTATCGGTTTTATCTAACTCTGGCCACACTTTTGAAATCAATTGATTGCCAAAATCTTCTGAAGCATCCCTCGGTAGTTCATTGGGTAGATTATCTACTGCCATGACATCGATGCAGTGACTTTGGAATGGTAAGGTTTCTTTTTCTAATATAGGATCGTAACCATAAATCGGCTCGGCAATAGAAGAAGCTCTTATTGTCGAAGGAATCGAAGAATCTGGGGCAATATCGCAGGTGACATCGGCAATAACCTGAATAGTAAAATCCTTGCGCTTCATATCCTCTTTGCTAAAGAAGACTGGAATACGTCTATCCCAATAGATACCATTGAGCATAATATTCGCAGTATGGGTATAAGGCTCGAAACTAGAAACATATTGTTCGGGATGTTGATAATAGTGAGTTTCATCAAAAGAAGCTTGTCCTTCCTTGCGATACATTTCTTTGACCGTTAGTTGTGTATAAACAGGTTCTTCTAAGTTTTTCTCTAAAAATACTTGAGGTGAAACTCTTTTGATGTTCATCAAGTCCAGCACTTCAGTCGCACCACTAGCAACTCTACCGTCTCCCGTAACTACTAGCTTAATATTGGCAAGAGGTAAATTCTGATAATAAGTTTGAGCTTCTGCCCAGTCATTACATTCATGCAAGGGTTTGAGATTGAATTCTCCCGAACGTCGCCCCCAAGTCAGAATGGCATTATGACCCCCAACAATACCCGCCCAGCGTCCGAAAGCAATTATTCGTTTACCAGAAGAGTCACGCAAACATTCATAATCGATTAAGCGAATTTTTTTTTGCAGAATTGAACGTAATAGTTCCCGATTATAAGGTTGTTTTTTAATTGTATGAGAGAAAAAGAGATAGGTTTTATTCGGCAACAGCAAGTTTATGGGAACTTCTTTGACCCCTAACAAAATGTCGCATTCGGCAAGATTTTCTGTTAGGGGGATACCTTGACCTTCATATTCGGAATCGCTAAAGCAACGTTCTTGACTGGGCTGGACAAATATTTGTAAATCTCGATATCCCTCTAGCAAATATTTACATTGTTTTGGTGTTAACGGCACTCTAGAATCACTTTTGATTTTGCCTTCTCTGACAATTCCTACTTTCATAAATAAAATTAATTAATAGTTATTAGCTAAAGATAAAGCATTACATTCGATCGCGAACAAATTTTTTCGCTTTACATCTCTTAGCGATTGTCGATCGACTTTATTTATTATTTGCTTTAAACTTTAATGCTGTCTAGCTTTTAATTACTAAATTGGCGTTCTAGGACATTAGTTAACACCTGCTCGATCCGCTCGCAAAAGATAAATTCGATCTGTTGTCGTATATCTGCTGGAATATCTACTAAATCTTTTTGATTCTGCTGGGGCAGCACAACCCGCTTAATACCAATACGATGAGCAGCCAAGACTTTTTCCCGTACGCCACCAATAGGTAAAACTTCTCCACTAAGATTAATTTCCCCTGTCATGGCGGTATCGTTACGAACTGGATTTTGCATTAACAAAGAGGCGATCGCCACAACCATAGTTATTCCTGCTGACGGGCCATCTTTGGGAATCGCTCCTGCAGGGACATGAAGGTGCAAACCATTATTTTTAAAAACATCCAGGTCAATACCCCACGATTCTGCTTTCGACCAGACATAGGAACGGGCTATTTGTGCCGATTCTTGCATCACTTCTCCCAATTGACCTGTTAGAGTTAGGTCTTCTCCTTGGGGTAACAATACGGCTTCAATGAACAAAATTTCTCCTCCTTGAAGTGTCCAGGCAAGACCCGTAGAAACACCTGGTTTATTAATTAAGCGTATTTTTTCTTTGAGAAATTGTTTAGTACCGAGCAATTCTTCTAGTTGTTCGGGATAGATCTGCTGGGGCTTAGTTTCCCCACTAGCATAGCGCACGGCAACTTTACGACAAAGAGTTCCCAGTTGTTGCTCTAGTTTTCTTACTCCTGCTTCATGGGTGTAGTATTCAATAATCATTCTGATGGTGGATTCGGGAAGTTGCACGGCATCATCTGGAAGTCCAGCTTTAGTTATCTGTCGCGGTAGCAAATATTTCCGAGCGATGTTGATTTTTTCCTGGGGTGAATAGCCAGACAGTTCGATAATTTCCAGACGATCGAGTAGTGGTGGGGAAATATGAGATAAATCGTTAGCCGTGCCAATAAATAACACTGGTGACAGGTCAAAATTTAAATCCAAATAGAGGTCGCGAAAGCTATGATTTTGTTGTGGGTCGAGAATTTCTAAGAGTACCGAAGCAGGATCGCCACGATAGTCCATCCCCACTTTATCCAACTCATCCAGCATGATTACAGGATTTTTGACTGCTGCACGATGCAAGGCTTGAACAATGCGACCTGGCATAGCACCAATGTAAGTACGACGATGACCTCTCAGTTCCGCTTCATCCCTTAAACCTCCCAAACTAATGCGCTCGAATGGTCTACCTAAAGTCCGTGCGATCGATTGTCCCAGACTAGTTTTGCCCACTCCTGGAGGCCCTGTAAAACAAATTACCGTACCTACCGTGTAGGACTGGGGCATTTTACTATCTGAGAGAGATGCTGAGTGCTGTTGAGCTAATTTTTTCAGCTTAAAAGTAGCCAGGTGTTCGATAATTCGTTCTTTAATTTTGTCTAAACCATAATGATCTTCATCTAAAATAGTTCTGGCATTATCTAGATCGAGATTATCTTCTACCTGCTGATGCCAAGGCATTTCTAACAACCAATCCAGATACGTGCGAATTACGCCTCCTTCTGCGGATGCGCTTTTGACTCTTTCGAGACGGTCTAATTCTCGTTTGGCTTGTTTTTCTACTACCTCTGGTAAGTCTGCTGCTGCCATGCTCGATCGCAATTGAGCAATTTCTTGTTGCTCTGGGTCTGTTTCTCCTAATTGTTCCTGAATTTTTTGAAGTTGTTGGCGTAAGAAGAATTCTTTCTGCTGTTGGTCGATTTCTTTTTTTGTTTCTCCTAAAATTTCTCCTTGGAGCTTTTGCACTTCAATTGCTTTTTGTAAATCTGCTAAAATCCGACGCAGCAATTGTTCTAAATTTTCTTCTTCTAATATTGCCTGGCTGGTGGTAACATCTTGCTGGAGCAATACAGAAGTTTGGTAAGCTAACTGGGCTGGTTCTTTGCTGCTTAATAATACTTCCAGTAGTTCTTGAGGAAAGCGTGGATTGATAGCTTTTCCTTCCATCCAAAGTGACTTAATCGCTTGGGTTAACGCTTCGAGAGTTTGCTCGTCTGTTCCCTTTGCCAAAGCTTCTTTTTCGGTCAGGGGGGGTAGTTTTTTAAACTTAACGGTGTAAGCAGGATGAGTCTGTACTAATTTAACAATCTCGACTTTTTCTAAGCCTTCAACAATTAGTTGAATTGGACCCATAGGTAAGAAATTCATTTTATGAATAACTGCCAGAGTTGCTACGGGATAAATTTCCTTTAGGCTTTCAACTTCAAAAGGTGGAGATGGTATGGTTTCATTATTTCTAGCTAGTTTTTGGGCTGTTTCTAATTCTGACAATTTTTGTTTTGCTTCGGGACGAATTGTCGCTACAATTAACTGTTTATTTTCTGTGAGCATAGTGGACTCGACCACAGATATAGAACGAGGTTTCCCTACCATCACTGGCAGTGTAATTCCTGGAAATAAAACCACATCTTGAAGGGGAAGTAAAAAGCTAGTCTCTACCCGATCTTGCTTACTTAAAAAATTTGGTAAGAATGTAGCATTCATAGTATTCCCCTCCTGATGCTTCAATCTGCTTCTCTTTAATCTGTATTCAAAAACCTCCACCTCTCAAAGTTGGCTGGATGTATCGGGAGAAAAATCGCTTCCTCGCTTAATTTGGGCGGGTTCGATTCTCAAGTCTTCTAAATTGTTAATCTTCAGACCTAGCTCTTCTCCAGCTTGCTTTAATTCTTTTTGAAAGGCTATAGAGTTTTCTCCATAACCGCATTGCCTTGTCGCTATTGCCAACCCTAACTTAGCATTGGCTTGAGCGCAGTCAACTAGCTCGATTCCCCGAAGTGGTGTAGAAGATTTCATCTTAATATTACTTGTTGAGTTTTATGAACTAAAATTCGATCGACCAAAACAAAGATTAGAACTCTTGTCAATTAACTAACCGCAGCAATAGTAGTTGGTAAGGGAGGCTGTATTTTATTGTCAGAGCGCGCACGATAAAGCTCTCCTAAACGCTGTTCGTATCGAGATAAATCTCGTTCGATTTCGTCTAGAATTGTTACTGTCAATGGATCGGTAAGTTGGTTGCACAGATGATAAGCATCAATCACTCCTGTTTGAATATCCCCTAAAGCACGACGCAAAATTGACAGATCGTCGCTCGACTGTAACCAGCTATGTAAAGCAGCATAGGCTTCACTGCCTACTGCCTGCCAAGTTACTTGTTCGTCAAAAGCATTATAGAGGCGAGTTTCGAGGGACTGAACGTGATGCTGTTTGGTAGTACTAATTTCTTGGAGAAGATGGCGTAGTTCTTCATCTCTTGCCCGATAGCTATACTGTTTGAATGATTCTAGGGTGTAGCGTTCTCCAATAATAGCAGTATTGAGGGCATTAATAATTTCTCTTCGGCTAGAACCACCCCAGGTTTCTGCCAATTTCCACCACTCAAAAGTATGGTGGTTTTTATGGGTGGCAGGGGTTTGTTTTGGAATCTCTAGCTTCAAATATTTGATAAGGCTATTGGTAAAGATAGCTATATCTCCAGGTATTCTTGCTGTAATTAGATTCCCATCTACGACTACAGGCCCTCCAATATATTCAGCCCCTGCATTCTCAATATCCTTACGAATCAACTGCAAACCAGTCACTCTCTTCCCAGATAATTGCTCTGTTTCGATTAACAGTTGTATTCCATAACCCACTACTGCTATTGCCTTGTCTTGAGCCATTGCTTCTCTAATCAGGCTTACGGCAAAAGGATTAGCTCGAATATTGCCTACAGGAATAACGAACCCGTCAAAGTCAGAAGCTCTCACCTCAGTAGCTGTCTCGTCGGGTTTACAGGATACTTTTCCCCGTTTGCCTTGATATTCTTCATTCATGCGCGAACCAATTATGGTAGTTTTAGCTCCAGCTTGGTTCAGTGCTTGGTAGGGAACTTGAAACAAATAATCCTCAAATTGATTCTCCATTAGAATAGCGACTCGTGGAATACTGGCTTGGTTTGTAGATGTCATATCATTTACCTATCGAAATCTGTACGAAATTATCTGCTGCCGAGAACTCACCGAATTTTTATCTGACTCTCTTGCTCGGAAGCAAATTTTAACCCTTTTAATCTTCGCTCGGAAATCTAGGATTATGGCTTAAACGACCTCTGCCATTAGCTAGATCGATCTATATCTAAGATAAAAAAATAACTTGAGAAACTTGTGAAGAGCTAACACAACCGAGATTTTTGATTTATGCCCATAGATCTATTCTCACAACTTCTTCAAACTCTTGTCCTATTCTGAGAATGGGGTAATTTATAACAATCCTCATCCTCCTAATAATCGTTCGCTGTTTAAAATTGGTCGGGAGGTGAAAAGCTATGAATTTTGGATGGATATCGATCGCTATTTGCTGTTGTTGCATTTTATTAATGTGCAAACCTAGTAATGCAGCAGAACTATCTTTCAATTCCCCTAGACTTCACAGGCCAAGAGCTTATTCGCCGACGGAGAATTTTGAGGGGCAGCGCAAACAAATGGTAGAATATCAGCTACGCGCTCGCGGTATTAAGGATAAACGAGTCTTAGCAGCCATGTCCAAAATACCCCGTGACCAATTTGTCGATCCATCTTGGAGAGACTTAGCTTACTGCGATCGCCCCTTACCAATCGGTCATAATCAGACTATCTCTCAGCCTTATATTGTGGCTTACATGAGCTCCGCTGCTCGAATTTCTCCTAACGATCGGGTATTAGAAATCGGCACTGGTTGTGGGTATCAGACAGCAGTATTAGGAGAGCTAGCTAAAGAGGTCTACTCTGTCGAAATTATTCCTCAACTAGCCGATCGCGGACGTAAAATTCTTAGTAAGCTAGATTACAAAAACATCGAAGTCAAAACTGGTGACGGTTATCAAGGTTGGACAGAACACGCTCCTTATGATGCCATTATTGTAACTGCTGCTCCAGAACATATACCCCAAAGCTTAATCGACCAATTGGCAGTCAACGGTACAATGGTTATTCCTTTGGGTACATGGTATCAACAAATATACGTACTGACCAAAACTCCAGACGGTATGGTTAAGGAAAAAACTATTCCAGTTAGATTTGTACCAATGAGAAGAAAATTACTTTAATAATTGCAATTCTGGAATTGTTTATTTGCTTTTACTGCATTGTCAGCGGGATTTAATCGACAAAAAGTCAATTTTGATACAAAAGTTAACTTTGGGAAGTGAGATTCTGATCTGCGAATATTAAGTAAGATAATATGAACAATTTTGAATCTTTACTCTTGCCCCTTGTTTTAGGTTTAGTTGCAGGGATCGCTCACGGTATTAGTTCCCATTATCAAGGGCTTCCCTTTTCTCTAGCGGAACAATTAAGGCAGTCTCCTCAAATCGAGCGATCTTTTTTTGATTAAAAATTTGTAAACAGTAGCGAATGATACAGTATTATCTGAGATGATTAAAGTGAAGTAATTTTTAGGGCTTCACTATGAGAATAAATACATCTACTCAAGTATCTAGTTTAGAAAAAATCCTCGGTTTTTCTCTAGCAACTTTCTCTATGTTTATCCTTGGCTATACCGCAACCCGCGTGTATCTTAGTGTACCTCAGAGTCAAACTAGCATCGAGCAAACCAATGTGATTCCCCATCAAGCTGCCTTATGGAGCGAACTCGGTCGTTGATGTGAGACTTAAGCCATAAAGAAGGACTATATCAAAAAGGCAAAATACGTTATATTTATCGAGATAAAAACCGAATTCTATTTTAATGAATTGGATTTATAGTCTCTGGAAGTTTTCTCGTCCTCATACCATTATTGGTACTAGCTTAAGTGTTTTTGCTATCTTTACCATCGCCATAGCAACTACCAATAATATCCTTACCCAGACAAACTTAGAACAACTGTTAGCGGTTTGGGTTGCCTGTCTGGGAGGCAATGTTTATATTGTTGGTTTAAATCAATTGTGGGATGTAGAGATCGATCGCATCAATAAACCCCATCTTCCTATAGCTGCTGGAGAATTTTCCGTGCAACAGGGAAGGTGGATTGTGGGAATTGCAGCGATACTGGCGATTGTCATTGCAGGGTTATCGGGAGTATGGTTACTCGCCACTGTAGTTGTTAGTTTAACCCTAGGAACAGCTTATTCTTTACCGCCAATTAGGTTAAAGCGATTTCCTCTTTTAGCTGCTTTTTGTATTTTTACGGTAAGAGGCATTGTGGTTAACTTGGGGTTGTTTTTACATTTTAGCCAGAAGCTAGTAGGGAGAGAATCTCTCAATCCTTATGTGTGGATACTAACTCTGTTCATTGTACTGTTTACTGTAGCGATCGCTATCTTTAAAGATGTCCCCGATCTCGAAGGGGATAAAATTTTTAATATCAGGACTTATACCCTCATTTTAGGAAAATCTGCTGTATTTAACCTTTCCCGTGGGGTAATTACCCTTTGTTATTTAGGGATGGTATATGCAGGGCTTTTTTGGTTTGATTCGTTTAATTCAGGCTTTTTTATCGGCTATCATTTAGTATTACTCGGCTTATTGTGGTGGCGGAGTCAAGAAGTGGATTTAGAACAAAAAAGAGCGATCGCAGATTTTTACCAGTTTATTTGGAAACTATTTTTCTTGGAATATTTACTTTTTCCTCTAGCTTGCTTTTTTTAACCTGAGTTCGATCGCTTTAAGTAATGCTTATTCTGTTTCTAAGACAGGATTTTTTTTATTTTTGGCTCAAAGTTTGTTATGCCCATTGGACTTTAAAGCCTTTGGGGGTGACAGCCATCTGATCCTAAATCCTGTTTACATACAACACTTAAAAGTCAGGTTGAGGTAGTAGGTAGTAGGTAGTAGGGTTTAAGTTAATTTTGTGCTGTTAATTTATAGTAACCTGAGTTCGGGATAAGAAAAGGGACAGGTAGTAAGCTGAAAATAACAACTTTCTTCAGTACTGGCTTTTACCTCAATCTGCAAAGGCGCGAACTCAGGTTATAAATACTTAATTATCTCGTCCTTTTACCCCGCACGGTGGCAAAGGCTGGGCAGATTTGAGAAGGTTTTTTGTAGCCCATTTTCGTTTATGTTTTCCTCACTCAAAAAATACTCTTCGCTAGAATATCATACTAAACGGTTTAGTCGAGCAAGAGGGTGGGAGGAGGAGGAGTTAGTCTAAACTCCAGTCGATATTATTCTATATGGCGTAGATATACGGAAAAATTCTTTAATTTATCCCCTACTGGGTGGATATCAAGAAAGTTTCCGTATAATAAATAGTTATATATATGATACTTAATTTCATCATCACAAAGATCGATTATTTCATGCGATATACAATTTTCAAAAATTGGATTTAATAATGCGTCTTTTAATTTCAGTCTTTTCTCCTCCACACCCTGAATCTGGTGGCCTAACTCGAATGACAGCCATCGCAGAAGCTGCTATGAGCAGGGGACATCAAATTGCATTTTGCGCATATGGCTACACTGGCAATATATTAAAAAATCTCGGACATAAACTATATGAAATGCCGGGATCGACTATCTTTGGTCTACCGAACTTTTTTTCGCGTATGATTTCGCAGCGTACTCAACAGATTAGTCTTCCAATTAAAGAAGGTCGTTCTTTTGGAAGTGCGTGGCTTCTCTATGTTATTTCTGGTATGGGATCTTCACGATACCTCATCCGCTATATTGACGAAGGAATAAAAGCAGTACGATCTTTTCAACCCGATTTGCTAATCACTGATTATAATCCAGGAGCATTTCTCTTAGCAGAAGTAACCGGATTGCCATTGGTTTCTACATTTTCCAGTATCTTTACTAAAGGAAATGGATCCTTTGCGTGGAAAATGATGAATCGAGCAACAAAAGTCGCTTTAAGACATTATGGTAAAAATCATCACACAATTGATGATGTGTTTTATGGACCTTCAATATTTAAAATAATTCCCACTATCCCGGAGTTGGACGATGTACCATCCTCTCGGCAGGATGTCCTTTATGTGGGAAATTTACTTGGAAAAATAAGACCTACTTCTCCAATAGATTTTAATCTCAATGGAAACAAGAAAATTGTATTCATATACGTGGGGACTGGTTCTATCTCTGTAAAATTATTACGCAAAATACTTCCTAAAGTATTTCCTGATAACGGAAATTATAGTTGCTTTGTTGGTGCTCAAAGCATAAAAGAATCTTATAAAATTGAAGCAGTGCGATTTTCATCATATTGGCCAGCAAATGAGATTCTTCCACATTGCGATTGGACAATTTGTCACGGTGGTCAAAATACTATAATTCAGTCTCTTTTATATGGAATTCCACTTATTTTATTTCCAGGAGGAGTTTTTGAAAGGCGTTATAATGCTGAGAAAGTAAAAGAAGCAGGATGTGGAATAATGGGAGAAGTAAAAGATTTCAATGTAGAATGGTTAATAAGTTCATTAAAAAGACATAGCGAGTTTGTCAATAATGCGAAAAGATTTAGTGAGCGAATTCGTTCATATGAAGGAGCAGTATCAGCTGTTAGAACTTTTGAACAAAAATATTCATCTAATTAAGAGAAATATAACCAATCGTTTGAGATGGACGGGGCATACTGCTGACCATCCTATGGAAATTATTCTGATTCAACGCCAAGGAAAAGGACTGTCGAAAAAGGCAGCCAAGCCGATGTGGTTAGCTTGGATAGGAGAAGAACAACTGGCGTTGCTGAATTCGGGTATGATTCAGGAGAAAAGCGATCGCTTGCGATAAGAATATTGAGCGCGATCGGGAACTGGAACATCCCAGAATTTGAGATAATGAACAAGCAATCGAATCGAGTGCTGAAGCATATCGACAGATTTAGAGTAGCAGAGAGTTTTTCGGTGTAATCGAGCAAGATAGTGTCAGTAACGAGTATTTTCACCCTCAACTCTGGTCATATAAGTTTTACAAACAATTTGGTCACCGTCTGGAATAAAACCTGGATATACTTTCCAGCCATCTGTAACGTAGAAATAACATTGCCATTTTCCAACAAGCTCCCATAGTGGTTCAAAAGTTTCTGCACTATGATCTCCTAGAACCCATCCTAAAATTCCTGGCTGGAAGTGATCTACTGCTGTCCAAAGCCAAATCTTGTTTTTTTCTGACCGACAAAGGTTTCTAATTCATCTAGTTCTCCGACTTCTGGTATCGTTTCAGGGTCATACGCATCTGGGAGTAATTTTCCTACTTCTTTGACCCAGATAATTACCGTTGTGTGATGAACCCCTTTAACTCTTTCTATTCCTCTAAATCCCATACCATTAACGTACATTTTCAAGCATTCTCGCTTAAATTCGTGGGAATAACCTTGATGGGTATCGTAATTAGTAATAAACTGACGACCACACTCTCTCACAACGATAATTCTGTTTACCTTTTTTCTTCCCGTTTTTGTTGATGTGGGTAGATTTACATTCAGGACATTGCATTTTTTTCTGATTTTGCCTTTAATTAGCGATCGCATTCCAGCTAAATCATACCTTGATTCAGCAACGCCGAACAACTCTCTCTTGAATCTTTATGGCAGCATTACTTAAGACGCTTTGCCATTGAGCATTGGAACCGATTTCTTAAACAAAGATTACATTGGCGAGCGACCCCGCGTCGGCGCAAGACGCAAGGGAACGCGCGAGCTGGACCAAAGCTAAATTGGTAACCACAGAAAAAGGGCAGCGATGGAGTGATTTGATGACCATTGCAACTTGGCAATTATGGTTGGCTCGTGAGATTATAGTGGATAATCCCCTGCCTTGGCAAAAACCTCAACCAAAAGAGAAATTAACACCTGGAAGGGTTGCTCAGAGCTTTTCAGGACTTTTAGCCGTGATAGGCACTCCAGCCCATATGCCCAAAACCCGTGGAAAGTCACCTGGTTGGCAGAAAGGGAAAATTCGGACTAAAAAAACCCGATATCCTGTGGTCAAAAAAGGAAAAGGTAAGTTTGAAAGCCAGAAAAAAGCGAAAGAAGAAAGTAAATCAGCTTAAATTATTCCCTTTTTTTTGATGGTAATGGTTGATTTTTAAAATCCCTCTACCTATTGACTTGACTATATATTCAACTCATTTAGTCTAAACTCCAGTTACAAGTTGAGAGGTTAATTTTTAAAACAAATTCAAGCTTTGGATAGTAGTACATAGTAACTAGCAAATTGCCCATTTTCGTTAATTATTATTGATAAACAGAATTAATTGAGCAATTAAGGATAGAAAAAGTCAGATATTAGCAATTTCTAAATTTTAATATCTAACTTTTTTTCTGCTCATCAATCTCATCAATATATTCTGATTCTAAACTACATCTTTCAAGAGATTATTTGGCTCAAAAATCCTTGTTTTCAATACGTATAGCAGTCGAAGCAAAGATTAAGATATTTCCTATTGCTAGCTTCCCTGTTAGATCGTTCCCTTTGTTCAAGATTACGATGTCCGCGCACTATAGTTCGCTTGCTATATAATTGCTTGATGTTATTTGGGAAAGGACAAAAAAATGCGTCAAAAATATAAAATTAGCGTAAATTTGAGATTAAAGTAATCAATACTAATGGACAAGTTTCCCAATGATATGTCATTTTGGGTAGTGATAGTAACTAGATAAAAACTACTATATTAATTTTTAAAATTTACACCTATATATCTTGACGTAGTTATTATCACTAAAAATAACCACCACTTTTATAAAAACTAGTAAACATAAAATGACATCAATTCGCATCGAAGCCGAAGACATGAACTTGACTAATTATGTTGTGGAGTCAGGCAAAAGTCCCGCCTCTGGTAACGAGTTAATTACTCTATTGCGTACTGGCTATACCATTGGTAATGCTAGCATCAACT
>JBFRWK010000150.1:0-48032 GCA_051439545.1 Xenococcaceae cyanobacterium
CTAGGTGGAAGAGCAGCAATGTTTGTAGCCAAGGCGTGCTAACAGACCGAGGGCTTGACCTCTGATTGAGGTAACTAAGAAAATTTGAGTATTTAGGATTATGCAGTCTTGAGGGTACAGTCAACCAAAACCAGAGATGGGTTGCTGTCTATCAAGCATTCCTGGTGCTATCAGCGCAATGGCCCCACTTCGATTCCATCCCGAACTCGACAGTGAAACGTTGTAGCGGCGAAGATACTTGGAGGGTAGCCTCCTGGGAAAATAGTTCAGTGCCAGGTTCATTTTTTTCTCGAGACCATTTGGATTCCTCCAGATGGTCTTTGGCATTTTAATCTTTTTTTTGAGTTGAGTTAATGATAAATAGTCAATTTAATCAATTCAACTTACTGCTACAGAAAGCTATAGTGTTAGACCCAGTGGAGGGAATTGAGCAGATTGCTGATGTGTTATTGCTAGAGGGAAGTATTAAACAGATTCAGTTAAATATTAGTATTAATGATTGTCCGCAAACTGTTCGAGTATTTGATGCTCGCAATTTAGTCTTTGCTCCAGGACTTGTAGACCTATACAGTCATAGTGCAGAACCAGGATATGAAGATAGAGAAGATTTATTAACTCTTGCTAGGGCAGCTAATAGTGGTGGTTTTACTCGTCTCAATATTTTACCTAATACAGTTCCTCCCATAAACAATCAAGAAATACTATCTTCTTTACAGCAAAAAAGCTTGGAACTTAAATCAAATAATCTTAAATCGTTTCCCGATCTTAAATTTTGGGCAGCCATGGAACTCGAGCGACAAAATCACCAACAGATGACTGATTTGATAGAACTGAGTAATGATGTTATTGGTTTTGCGGGAACATATACATTAGCAAATCTAGATTTACTCAGTCAAATTTTAGAATATACAAAACCTTTAACTAAAGCAATCTGTCTAACCCTAAATAGCAATGATTTAAAAAGTAATGGAGTCATTAGAGAAGGAAAAGCCTCAATTCGCTATGGTTTGTCAGGACAACCTTGTTTTTCAGAGGCTGCTATTCTTGCTGCCGTATTAGAATTGGTAGATGAAATTGGCACTCCCGTACATATAATGCGGATTTCTACTCGTCGGGGTTTAGAGCTTATTGCTCATGCTAAACAAAGGGGAGTTCCTGTAACTGCTAGCACTACCTGGATGCATTTATTATTTAATACTAACGATCTTCAAGATTATGACCCTAATTTACGTTTAGAACCACCAATAGGTAATGAAGAAGATATGCTGGCTTTGATTCAGGGTGTAAAAGAGGGAATAATAGATGCGATCGCGATCGATCATACTCCTTATACCTATGAAGAAAAAACTTTAGCTTTTGCAGAAACTCCTCCAGGAGTAATTGGGTTAGAGCTTGCTCTTCCTCTCTTGTGGTCGAGATTTGTGGCTAGTGGAGAATGGTCAGCTTTAGAATTATGGCAAGCATTAAGCACTCGTCCTCAAAAATGTTTACAGCAAAACCCTTCTAGCTTAATGTCTCAAGCAAAAACAGAACTAGTACTATTTAATCCCGAACAAACTTGGGTAGTCGCTCGAGATTCACTTAAATCCAAAGCAAATAATACCCCCTGGTGGGGCAAAACTATTACAGGGAAGATTATAAATGTCTGGAATTCTTGATTCCATTAATTCCTGGAAAAAGAAAGTATACTTGGCTACTTGAGAATAAATAGAGACGATGTTAGTTTAATATCAGCTTATGGGCAAAATATAAATATAACGCTCATATAAATCCTTTAAGTGGATGTCTCAGCAAAAACTGAAAAAGCTTTTTTTCACGCAAAATGCTCAGTTAAAATACCTAGAGGCTCTAATTCTAGAAGCTCAAAATCTCAAACAAGATTTGCAAGAATTAAGAGAAAAAGAAGAATACTTTCGTCAAATTGCTGAAAATGTACGGGAAGTATTTTTTCTGATGTCTGCACGAACTGATGAAATACTTTATATAAGTTCAACTTACGAAAAAGTTTGGGGGCGTAGTTGTCAAAGTTTATACGAAGAACCACAATCCTGGCTAAGTGCTATTCATCCTGAAGATTCTTTACGAGCGATCGCTACGATTGAAACTCAATTTAGGACTGGAGAAGAATTTGAAGAAGAATATAGAATAATCAGACCAGATAATTCCGTGCGCTGGGTTTGGGTTCAGGCTTTTCCCATTAGAGACGAGAGAGGCGAAGTAACCCGTTTTGTTGCTGTAGCAGAAGATATTACCAAACGAAAAGAAGCTGAAGAAGCATTAAGAAAAAGCGAAGAACAATTTCGCCTGATTTTTGAAATGGCTCCTATTGGCATGGCGATCACGACTCTTGACGGTAAATTTAAACGAGTTAATCAGTCTTTATGTGATGCATTAGGTTACACGAAAGAAGAACTGCTAAGCTTATCTTTTACTGATATTAGTCATCCCGAAGATATTGAACTTCATCTTGCTCTAGAAAAGAGGTTAGCAGAAGGAAAAGAGGAAGATTTTCAAATTGAAAAACGTTATTTATCTAAAGACAAGCGAGTAGTAGACACCCTATTAAAGGTAGTTGTAGTTTGTGATTCTAATGGTAAGCCGTTACATTTTAACAATCAGATTCTCGATATTACAGAAAGAAAAAAGATGGAGAGACAACTACTCCATGATGCTTTACATGATTCTTTGACTAAACTACCCAATCGAGCTTTGTTCATGGATCGTCTAGAACAACAGTTAAAAAGAACTAAAACTCAAGAAAATTATGAATTTGCAGTACTTTTCCTCGATCTCGATCGCTTTAAAGTGGTTAATGATAGTGTCGGTCATTTAATTGGTGATAAATTACTAATAGAAATCGCTCGTAGATTGGAACAATGTATTAATCCTACCGACACCGTAGCTCGTCTCGGGGGAGATGAATTTGCTATCTTACTAGAAAATATTCAGAGTATTGAGGTAGCTACTTTAGTAGCAGAGCGTATCTATCAGGCTTTTATTTTACCTTTTAATTTGGAAGGATATGAGTTATTTATTACTACGAGTATTGGTATCGCTCTTTCCTCTGATGGTTATGAAAAACCCGAAAACATTCTCAGAGATGCAGATTTGACGATGTATAGTGCAAAAGAGCGGGGTAAGGCGAGATATGAAGTATTCGATCCTGCCATGCACGAAGTTGCCATCAAACGGCTGCAATTAGAAACTGATATAAGAAAAGGGCTAGAACGTCAAGAATTTGAAATTTATTATCAGCCAATTACTTCCTTAGTTACAGGAAATTTATCGGGATTTGAAGCATTGGCAAGATGGCAACATCCCACCAGAGGTTTAATTACACCTACCGAATTTATTCCCATTGCCGAAGAAACAGGATTTATTATTCCCTTAGGGGATTGGTTATTAAAAGAAGCCTGTAAGCAATTACGTTCCTGGCACATTAAATATAATTTAAATCCGCCCTTAAAAATTAGTGTGAATCTTTCTGGCAAACAACTTCAAAAACCCAATTTAGTAGAGCGTATTACCAAAATCCTCAAAGAAACAGAATTAGATGGTCAATTTTTAAAGTTAGAAATAACTGAAAGCATTCTCATGGATAATTTGGAAGTTGCAACTAATATACTGTTGGCATTGAGAGAGAAAAAAATTCAGTTAAGCATCGATGATTTTGGGACTGGTTATTCATCCTTAAGTTATCTGCATCGTTTTCCCGTAGATACTCTTAAAATCGACCGTTCTTTTATCGATCAAATTCAGTCTAATCAGGATAATTCTGCTATTGTTAAAGCCATTGTAACTTTGGCTCATCTTCTGAATATGGATGTTATTGCCGAAGGAATAGAAACTAATTCTCAGTTAGCTCAACTTAAATTACTTAAATGCGAACATGGACAAGGCTATTATTTTTCCAAGCCTTTAACAAAAGAAGAAGCTGAAGAGTTAATTGCTAGTTCTCCTCAATGGTAATTATTTTTTTTGTTAAGAAGATAATACTAACAGATAAGCCAAGCTAATAGCTCTTAAAGAAAAATCCCACCTTTTGGTTCTTAGATTCAAAAAGTGGGATTTTCAATGTTATTACTTCAACCAAGCACGAACATCGATCGCCAGTTTTTGTCCTAATTTGAGTAGAGGACGGATTTGAGATAATTCCCAAGGGCAACTAGTTGCTGAATTATCCTCAAAACATTCTGGGATGATTTTTTGGTGTAGGCAGCGGAAATAAACTTCTTGAGCGCGATCGAGCGATAAGCCTAAATTCAATTTATAACCAAGATCGATAATTTTTTCTAATCTGTTTACATCTCGCTCTAGAGTGGCGGGATCGCCATCATATAAGATTTGCCATAATAAACGCAAAATAACTTGCTCTAAAGTTTTCTTACCTTCGGGAATATTTAGTTGACATTGCAATTGTCTGGCTTCGGCAGCGATCCCTTGCAGTTCGGTTAGATGATTGTCTATTGCTCGATCGTCTTCAAGAGATTTTTCTAAAGCAGAAATTGCTAGTAAACAATGGTGAGATAAAGCAATATCGGCTGCTACTTGTAATTCTTGGGGTACTGGTAATTCATCTCGCTGAAAAGCAGCTAAAATACTGTAATTTTCTCTATAAACTTGATTATAAAGCTGATCTAAGCGTTTTTTAGTTTTAGCTGTTAATTGCTGCATAATGCGGTATCTTTCTTCGGCAAACAAATGTTGCAAACTAAAAGCTCGATCGCCTAATAATCGATTCATTGCCATAATGGTTTGAGCAGCACTAGCTTGTTTTAGAGTAGTAAACAACTGCTGTTTGACTTCTGTGTAAGCCAAGCGTCCACTAAAGGGCTGAATACAACAATGGAAATCCCAACCACCGAGATGTAAGACAGCAAAGACAAAATGATAAGTTTCCCAAGTAATTTCTGAAGTTAAACGGACTTGTCCTACGGCTAGGGTAAGTACTCCTAACTGTTGTTTCTGATAGTCTAATCTCTCGGCAGTGTAGCAATAAACTTTTTCTCTTTCTGGATAGTTAGTAAACAGGGAACTAATAGCATAATGAGCAGCTACCTGATGAAAGCTAATTTGTGCCGAGGCTACTAACTGGTTATATACTTCTGCACCATGACCGAATAATTCAACATTACTGGGGGCTAACTTCAAGCGTTTAATAAATTCTTGATGCCAATGTATTCCTGCTACTTCTCCTGCTAATTCTAAAGCACGGGAAGCATAACGGAGAATTTGTACTCCTTCTGGACGCGATATTTCTTCAAAAAACCAACCGCAGCTAGTATACATTAAGAGAGTATGACGCTGCATTTCTAATAGCCGTAAAGCATCTATTTTTTCGGCTAAAGTTAGTTCGCGGTATTGATGGAGGGTAAAGAAGTGTTGAACTTTTTCTGGAGAGCGATCGCGAATAACCTGAATATATTCTTCTCTTGCTTCCCAGGGATCGCGAAATAATTTGCTTGCTTCATCTATATATACATCTGTTAGTTTATCCCTGAGCCAGTCAAGAGCATCTCTAAGAGGTCTACGCCATTTTTGATTCCAGACCCCTCCGCCACCGCAGCCACAATCTTCTTGCCAGCGATCGACACCATGGGCGCAACTCCAAGCTGTAACTGGCTTGAGGACTACTTCCCAGGTAGGTTGTTCGAGACTGAGATAATGAGCGTAGTTGGTAACTGTCCAACCTCTGCGAGGAAATTCTTGAGTAAACACATAGGCCAGACATTTTTCCGTGCCTCCTTTATGATGACCGAAAGTTTCCCCATCTGTAGCTACACTAATCAATTGGGATTTACGGCGATCTCCTTTTACTGCTTGTCCCAATCTACCAATAAAGTTCTCTCCAGTACTGAGAATATCACTAAAACCCATATCACGGGAGATAGGGCCATCATAAAAAAAGATGTCTATATAACGACCATCTTCAATAAAGCAACGATAGGGACGAGTGGGATCGATTTGATTGCCCCCTACTTCGTGCCATTCTGGTTGGGGATCGTTATCTGTTGGTAAAAGACGGCATCTTTCTGCTTGGGAGGGTGCGAGAATAATAAAGCGAATATCCTCATCAATTAAAGCTTTGAGAGTCGGGTAGTCTACGGCGGTTTCTGCAAGCCACATCCCTTCTGGCTCTCGGTGGAAACGGGAGCGAAAATCCGCTTTACCCCAACGAATTTGAGTGTATTTGTCTCTTTCGTTAGCTAAAGGTAAGATAATATGGTTGTATACTTGAGCGATCGCATTGCCATGTCCATTTAGTCTGGCACAACTTTTACGATCTGCTTCAATGATGCGTTGGTAAACTTCGGGATCGTATTTTTCTAACCAAGACATCAAAGTTGCACCGATATTAAAACTCAGATACTCGAAGTTATTAACGATCCCGATTACTTCTTCACAGTGATTGAGAATTCTTGCAAAGGCATTAGGACGATAGCATTCGTAATGGATGCGTTCATTCCAGTCATGATAAGGACTAGCACTGGGTTGACGCTCGATCGTATCTAGGTAAGGATTTTCTCTTGGTGGTTGATAAAAATGACCATGGATTGTTACATATACACCATGAGCCGTAGTTAAAGGTTGAGTTTCGCTATTATCTGCAATATTAGAAGATGCAATATTGCCAGACTTATGGGAAAGATTATTAGCAACAGATATCATAAGTTTAAAATTCTTAATACTATTAGCTTAAATGTGCTAGTAAAGATAGATGAGGCGCAACTACTCTTCTATTTAAGCTTAAGTATGGAAAAATTTGGCATAATATTTGAGTTATTTTAATAAGTCTTTTATTTTAATTATTATTTGATTAAATTTTATCTGTCTTTAGTTCAATAAAGTTTACATTAAACTAAAGAAAGTGAGTATATTTAGCCAAAAAGACTCTAACCTAAGTAGGGTGATTTATGGACAGCTTATTTATATAATCTGTTTGGAATTACTAGTATTTTTTGGTGGTAAATGTTGTCTTTTTACAGTAGCAAATCTTTAAGTTTGCCTTGGTGGCAAAAAAAGCTTTTAGTAATTCAACATCTTAATTCAACTTACATCGGCTCGCGAACAATCGACAAGGCGATCGATATTTTAAGGAAAATCCCCGTTCAAAAATATCTATCGTTCATAGCAATTTTTCTCGCTTTATTGGCATTATCTTTCACCGCTATTTTACTTAAATTAGGGGAAACGGAAATTAGTTCTAATGTCATAATTTTTAATCGTCTTTGGATCGCTACTTTAATTTTGGGACTATCCCAAGAAACAGGTAAACTCAGAAATTCAGCCTCAGATGAGAGCGATCGAAGTAAAGAACGAGATAACTTGAAATTAGCAACTTATACTAATCGGGAACGTTGGTTACTAGTAGTCATTGTAATAACATCAACTACTTCTATAATTTTTTGGGCTTGGTCTTTAACTCAAACTAGTGTGGCTAATTCTACGGTTTTACGTAGTTTAACCCCCATATTCACGAGTTTATGTGGCTGGTTAATTTTTAAACAGAAGTTCGATCGACAATTTTGTTGGGGAATGCTGGTGGCAATAGTTGGTGCAATTGTAATCAGTGGAGGCGATTTACAAATGAGTGCAGATAATTTCTTTGGTGATGCCATAGCTTTATTATCAGCATCACTTTATGCTATTTATCTAGTTACTAGCGAACAATTAAGGCTATACAGAAGTGCGACTACTATTTTGTTTTGGCGTTGTGCTTTTGGTACTTTACTGATGTTACCAATTATTCTGTTCGCAGATGAATCTCTTTTCCCTACTACTTGGTTGGGTTGGTTAGTCGTTATTGGTTTGGCAGTTATTTCTCAAGTTTGCGGACAAGGGTTACTAATGTACAGTCTCGATCGATTTTCCTCTAGTTTTGTATACTTGTTTTTACTTTTAATTCCCATTAATACGGCGGTTCTTGCTTGGTTAATCTTTGCTGAAAGTCTGAGTTGGTTGAATGCGATCGCTTTTGCTTTAGTTTTGTTGGGTATTTATCTGGCTCAGTCAAGCAAATCTTTTCAAGAGAGTTAGCAATTAGCTAGCTCATTTTCAAATTAATAGCCACCTATTATTTAAGAGGACAGATATTTATAGGAAGTTTTAGCTTGGTGAGGTACTGTAAATATTTTAGTTTTTGTTGTCGAGGGATAGTATTTCTGTAAATAAAGTCGATCTTACTTGTTAGAGAAAGGCTATCTTAGCTCTCGCTCTGGGTAAAAATACTAGAGATTTTTATCCCGTGGTTTGGGCATATTAATCCTAGCTGTTTTCTTGGGGCGATCGATAAGCCTAATGACCTTAGTCTCCAATCATATTATTGTTCCTCAACATTTAGAATACTTGATAGTCGATCGAGATTTAGTTATTTGTGAACATTCTTCAGATATAGTTCGATTTTTTTTAGCCAACGGAAACTTAAGTATTGGTCAAAATCTCCAAGATATCTTCCCAGAAATCAAAGACTATCAACAGAAAATAGAAAATATCTTAAAGGGTAAAGAACGATATTTTTCTTTACCCAAAATATTATTTAGGACTCATCAAAATGTACAAAGGGATCGATGGCAAAATTCCGCTTTACTAGCTTCTGAAGTTCATTTTAAGCTCCATTTTACCCAATATTCTCAAAATGAATCCAATTATTTAGTTGTTTTTTTGGAAGAAGTTACTAATTATAATACTTCGATTCTAAGCTTACTTCCTCGGACTAATGAATATAAATTATTACACGATGTTAGCCAGCTTTCTAAGGAGTTAGCAAATTCTGTTTATTTTTATGAAAGTATTTTTGCCTCGATAGAAGAAGCACTAATTATTACAAATAATCGAGGAATTATCCAACAAATTAACCAAGGAACAATTAATTTACTTAGTTATAGTGAAGCGGAGTTGCTCGATCGATCTATTAATATGGTTATTGCCGATCCCAATTTTCTTTTATCAGAAATTCAGCAGTATCTTTTGAGTCAGGGAGAATTGCTCAAAAACTTAGAAGTGATTTGTAAAACCAAACAAGGTATAAAAAAAATAATTTCTTTTACTTGTTCTTCGATAAAGGTAGATATAAATAAAAATAGTCATGACGAGCGACTTGTTTATTTTGGTAGAGATATAACTAATCTCAAAAATTATCAGCAACGCCAAAATATTCAATTTTCTATTAGTAAAATATTAGCTAGTTCTTTAGATCTAAAGCAAGCTGCACCAAAAATTTTACGAGTGATTTGTGAAAATTTAAATTTAACTATAGGAGAAATCTGGATAAAGTCTCAGCAAATACTACCCCAGGAAATTGACAGTCAGCCTGAAAATTTAGGGGGAGATCTACTAAAGTGTGAATTTGTTTGGAGTAAAAACTCTCAGCAGATAAATGAATCGATCGAAATTACTCAAAAAAAAGAATATAGATTATTTGAGGATATTGTCGGTGATATTTGGTTAAATAATTCTTTTAAGTGGTACGATAATTGCTTGGCAAAATCAACTTATTACCGTCAAAAGATAGCAAGAAAACTTGGATTATTAGGTGGTTTTGGTCTTCCAGTACAAGGAGAAGATGGGACTTTGGCAGTGCTTAATTTCTGGAGCGAACGAGAAAATGAATTAGAGCAAAGTATAGTCGATCTGATGCAAACTATAGCCAATCAACTCGGTCAATTTATTCAACGTAAACGAGCAGAACAAGCTTTAAAATATCAACAAGAAAAAAGCGAAAAATTATTACTTAATATTTTTCCTAAAATAATTGCCGAACAACTCAAAAAACAAAGCAGTACGATCGCCAATCATTTTGATTCAGTTACAATTTTATTTGCCGATTTGGTTAATTTTACTAACTTATTTTCCCAGTTACCTCCCATTGAAATTGTCGAAATTCTCAACGAAATTTTTTCAGAATTCGATCGCATTAGTAGTAAATATAATTTAGAAAAAATTAAAATTATTGGTGATGCCTATATGGTAGTGGGTGGATTACCACAACCGAGAAAAGATCATGCAGAAGCGATCGCCGAAATGGCGTTAGATATGCAAGAGGCGATCGCTCAATTCAACCGAGAAACAGACAAAACTCTTAGCCTTCGTATTGGGATCAACACGGGGGCAGTAGTAGCAGGAGTAATTGGGACGAAAAAATTAAGCTACGATCTCTGGGGAGATGCTGTTAATATAGCTTGTCGCATGGAATCTCATGGTATACCAAACTATATTCAAGTTACGGCTTCTACCTACGAAATTTTAAAAGATAAATATATTTGGCAATCTAGAGGAAAAATCCACATAAAAGGTAAAGGCGAAATGTCTACTTATTTTTTGTTAGGGAGAAAGCCAGAGTAACTAAGACAAAGCCTTTCCACCTAATCTTAAGATTTTGACTATACTAAATAATGAATATTTACAAAAGTAAATAAACTGTTAGGTATTCACTTATATTTCTTGAATATCTCAAAATCTTACCTAGCAATTATTTTTTGATTCATTTATCGTCAATACATTCTCAAGCCTATGCAATCTAAACCCAGTATCGATCAGTTCCTACCTGATTCTTTAACTAAATTCGCCTATCAAACCTTTCAAGAAGGTAAAAAAATCTTTGGTTTTGCGCACAAAACTGTTAGCGATCGCCTAACGGAGACAGTTATACCCGAAAGAAAAGGTATTGCTAAACCCCTAACTCCAGAGACTCTAAAACTGCTACAGCAAAAAGTAGCTAAATTAGAAGAAGCCGATTGGCAGGATGTAGAAAAAGGGGTATATCCAGCTAGTTTATTGTTTGATAATCCCTGGTCGGATTTCTTTCGCTATTATCCCGAAGTTTGGTTGGATTTAGCCAAAATATTGCAAAGAGGACGAAAAAAACAATATCAGGAATTCGATCCAACCATAGATAAAGAAGGTTATCCTACTTATTATTTGCAAAACTTTCACTATCAAACCGATGGCTATCTCAGCGATATGTCTGCCAATCTTTACGATTTGCAGGTAGAAATTCTGTTTAATGGTACAGCAGATGCCATGCGACGCAGAATTCTCGCTCCTCTAAAACGAGGTTTAGCAGCCTTTACTGATGTTCCTGCCCAACAAATGCGCGTCCTCGATGTAGCTTGTGGTACTGGACGTACCCTCAGAATGATTCGCGGGATGCTACCCAAAGCATCCTTATTCGGTACAGATTTGTCTCCTGCTTATCTGCGTAAAGCCAATCAATCCCTCTCAGAAATCCCTGGAGAATTACCCCAACTCCTTCAGGCGAATGCAGAAGAGTTACCTTATCTAGATAATTATTTCCACGGCGTTACTTCTGTCTTTTTATTCCATGAATTGCCAGCAAATGCACGGCAACGGGTAATCGAAGAATGCTTCCGCGTGCTGCAACCAGGAGGAACATTTGTTATTTGTGATTCGATCCAGTCCCTCGATTCTCCTGAATTTCAAACCATGATGGATAACTTCCCTGCTATTTACCACGAACCCTATTACAGGCATTACACTACTGATAATATTGGCGATCGATTAGAAAAAGCAGGATTTGTCGATCTTGAAATTCAAAATCATGGTTTTAGCAAATATTGGGTTGCCCGTAAACCAATGGGCTAAAGCATAATTAGTAAGGTGGGCAATGCCCACCCTAAAATATATATGTTTAAAGGGATAATTTAGTGTATAAAAAAACTTAACTAACTAACTTCATTGACAAACTAATTCGTTTCAACTTTTCATCTACTTCTAATACTTTTACTTTAACTACTTGTCCTACTTTAACTATTTCTTTGGGGTCTGAAACAAATCGATCGGCTAGTTGAGAAATATGTACTAAGCCATCTTGATGTACTCCAATATCTACAAAAGCACCAAAATTTACAACATTAGTTACTACTCCTTCTAAGACCATATCTACTTCGAGATCGGAGATTTCCATTATTCCTTCTTGGAAAGTAGCATATTGAAATTTTTCTCTGGGATCTCTGCCTGGTTTTTCTAGTTCTTTAATAACATCTTGGAGAGTAGGTAAACCAATTTCTTCAGTAACAAATTGCTTGAGATCGAGAGATTTTAATTTTGTTTCTGTTTTGATAGTTGAAGTAATAGATAGATTTAAGCTATTAGCAATATTTTCGACTATACTATAACTTTCTGGATGCACTGCCGTATTATCTAAAGGATTATCCCCTTCTCTAATGCGTAAGAACCCAGCAGCTTGTTCAAAAGCTTTTGCTCCTAATTTAGCTACTTTTAACAGTTGTTTGCGGTTAGTAAATGCACCTTTTACATTGCGATAAGCGACAATGTTATTAGCTACGGTACTATTAATTCCCGATACATAAGTAAGTAATTCACGAGAAGCTGTATTTAAATCTACTCCTACATAATTAACGCAACTAGCAATAGTTTCTGCTAATTTTTTTTGTAATAATTTTTGGTCGACATCATGTTGATATTGCCCGACACCAATAGATTTAGGATCGATTTTTACAAGTTCTGCTAAAGGGTCTTGTAATCTTCTACCAATACTAATTGCTCCTCTGACAGTAACATCTAGATCGGGAAATTCTCGGGCAGCAACTGTACTGGCAGAATAGATAGAAGCACCAGATTCATTAACAATTACTTTAATAGGTTTTTGCTTTAAATTTTTAAGAACCTCAGCAACAAATAAATCCGTTTCTCTAGAAGCAGTCCCGTTACCGATCGCGATTAATTCTATCTGATATTTACTAATTAAATCTATAATTATTTCCTTGGCTTGTTCGCGCTTATTCCCACCAGAATGAGGGAAAATAGCCTGATAAGCCAAAAATTGACCTGTTTCGGATAAGACAGCTACTTTACAACCAGTGCGAAAACCAGGATCGATCGCCAGAGTCGGTTTCATTCCAGCAGGAGGTGCGAGAAGTAATTCCCTTAAATTGGCTTCAAAAGTTTTAATCGATTCTGTATCTGCGTAGTTTTTGCGGTCTGCTCTCACTTCTCGAATAATAGCAGGTTTAAGTAAGCGTTTAAAAGCATCTTTGAGGAGATTACGATAAAAATTCTTAATTTCTTTGACTGGGGTGTTAATTTCTCGATCTTCCAAGTAAGCAATTACTTCTGCTTCGTCAAAAGCAATATCTACTGACAAAACTCCTTCTGCTTCACCACGATACAGTGCCAAGATGTTATGAGGAGGAATTTTCTTGACACTGTATTGATAGTCGCGATACATCTCAAATTTAGTGCTACCTTCAGGATATTCCCCTTTAATTTTGGCGGTAAATAACCCATTTTTAAAAAAATATTCGCGCAAATAAGCTCTAATTTCCGCTTTTTCGGCTATAGTTTCCGCTATAATATCTGCTGCCCCTGCTAATGCTTCTTCTGAGCTACTTACTTCTTTTTCCTGATTAATATATTTTGCTGCTGCTGCTGTCAGAGAAATAGATTTAGCTTGAGGTTTGTTTAAAGATTGAATTAGTTCTGCTAGAGGTTCTAAGCCCTTTTCCCGCGCAATTGTGGCTTTGGTGCGTCTTTTAGGCTTGTAGGGTAAGTATAAGTCTTCTAGTTCTGTTTTATTGAGACAAGCTTCAATTTTTGCTTTAAGTTCTGCTGTAAGTTTATCCTGAGAAGCGATCGCCTCTTTAATAGTTTCTTTACGCTTGGCTAATTCGGTTAAATAGGTATGGCGTTCAAATATATCCCTTAATTGAACTTCATCTAATGAACCAGTACGCTCTTTACGGTAACGAGCAATAAAAGGAACAGTTGCCCCTTCTTGCCATAATTCTAGAGCGTTATTAACACTAGTTGCAGGTAAAGAAAATTCTCGGGCAATAATTTGCGGAATATTATTCATAGGATCTTGTAGAATTCAGAACTGCTGGAGTTCGGGAGGAGCGGGAATTTATTGAGTCGTGATGTCAAAACTATTACCCTCCCCTACCCCCGAAGCTACCAACTAAGCTGTACCGAACTTTTCTTGAAGAAGATCGTCGTTATCATCAGCAATGTTAGCAACCAAAGTAATAATACGAGAAATTTCACTAGGATGAAGATCGGTGACAGTTCGTTGAGAAGAAACAACTACACTATTGTCGTAAATACTAAAACATGTTTCAAATGTTCCCGACCAATTCATTTCCAACAATTGACGCATTAAAGCAGGTTCATCTTTAGCAGGTAGTCTTAATACTGTAGCCCAAACTGTAAGAAGATCGTCATCGCTTTCTCCTGTTAACTGAACAAATACTTCTACACTTCCATATTGAAATTTCCAGACGCTACCATCATCCGCATGATTGACCATAGCTGTATCATCTCGATCCAAGCTAGAAATAACAGTTTCAATCACCTCTTGATGACTTGATAGCTCATCCATGGTCTCATCAACCAATTGATTATCATCCAATTCTAGATTAAGATTTTGACTACTCATAATATTTTTCAAAGTATTAGGCTCTATCTTTATTTAGCATCTAGTATGGCTAGTACTAAATCTTATCGCTAATTAATTTTAGCTTTGAGTAGTTAGGCATTGCTTTCTACTATAGGATCGCGATGACCCTTAAATATTAATTAAGTAAAAACCAATCTAGAAGAATAGACTCACTAGAATCTAGATGGAAAACAAGCAAAAACTAGTAATTTATGGCAGGGGTAGACACTTTCATTCTCGATCTCACTATTGTTTTGGCTTCATCTGCTGTAAGTGGGTTTGTGGCTAATCGTTTGCGCCAACCCGTGCTTTTAGGTTATCTTTTTTGTGGTTTAGCGATCGGTCCTTTTGGTTTGGGACTTGTCAGTCAGATCGAACAAATTAAGTCTTTAGCCGAGGTTGGTGTAGCGTTTTTACTCTTTGCTTTAGGGGTAGAATTTTCTCTGGCAGAATTAAAACGAGTTAAAGATATTGCCGTTGGTGGTAGTTTACTGCAAATAGGCTCGACGACAATTTTAGTGGCAATAATTACTTACCTTTGTGGTTGGGCAGATTCACTAACAGAAGAATTTTTACTGGGGGTAATTCTTTCTCTTTCTTCGACGGCGGTAGTACTGAAAACTTTAACCGAAAAAGGGGAAATTAACACAATCCACGGTCAAATCATGCTGGCAATTTTGATTGCTCAAGATTTGGCTTTGGGGTTAATTTTAGCAATTTTACCTGCCCTTAATGAACCAAATAATCTGATTTTTGCGCTATTTATCGCCTTTTTGAAAGCTTTACTCTTTTTTACTTGTGCTTTTGCCGTCGGTTATTGGGTTGTTCCACCTTTAATGAGAACTGTAGCTCATACAGAAAATAGTGAATTATTTTTGTTAACGATCGTTGCCCTTTGTTTGGGAGTTGCTTTAATTACTGCTAGTTTGGGTTTATCGATCGAAATGGGTGCTTTTGTGGCAGGATTGATGATTGCCGAAATTGACTATGCCGATCGAGCTTTAGCCAAAGTAATTCCTGTAAGAGATACCTTTGCTAGTTTGTTTTTTGCTGGTATTGGTATGTTAATCGATCCAACCATTTTGTGGCAAAATTTTGGCGTAATTTTGGGTTTAGTCGCTTTGGTAATGTTAGGTAAAGCGATCGTTATTTTTCCGATTATTTGGCGATTTGGTTATTCTTTTAAAACTGCCGTTATTTCTGCTTTAGGCTTAAATCAGATTGGGGAGTTTTCTTTTGTTTTGGCTTTAGTGGGATACGAACTAGAGTTTATTTCTCAAAAAACCTATTTATTACTAATTGGTACTACTGCCATAACTTTAGTGTTAACCCCTATGGTAATGGAGTTTGCCCCGACAATTGCCCAAAATATTGCCCGTATGCCAGGGGTTAAGGGGTATCTGCGTCAACATGAAAATAATAAAGAAATCTCAATTCCCGAAACCATCTGCGATCATGTGGTGGTAGCTGGTTATGGCAGAGTCGGACATACCATCGTTAAAATTTTAGGCGATCGCGGTTATCCTGTATTGGTTATCGAAAATAGTGAAGCTGCTATTAGGAGATTGCGCCAAGAAAAATTACCTTATATTTATGGTGATGCGGATTCAGAATTAGTCCTAGAAAAAGCCCATCTCCCTAAAGCTAAAGCTTTGGCCATCGCTCTTCCCGATCCTGGTAGTACACGCATTCTCCTCGCTCATGCTCTGGCAATCTCACCCCATCTGGATATTGTAGTGCGCTCCCATAATAATTCTGAAATCGATTTATTGACCAAAATGGGAGCAAAAGAAGTAGTACAGCCAGAATTTGAAGCTGCTTTAGAAATGGGTGGACATATTCTGCATACTTTAGGGGAAACCCAAGCCAATGTTAATACCGTACTCCAAGCAATTCGTCTCGATCGATATCTTAGTGTTCGCACAGAAAATAAAACCAAGTAAGTAGATCGATAACTAATAGCCATTAATCAAGAGCTATTGGCTATTAATGCAGCATTAGGCTCAAAAGCATAGTTTTCCAGTAATTATAAATATCGGTCGTCGATTGTCTCAGTATATTCTCTGAGTTATGATTAGAAAAATAGATACACGATATAGTCTTTTGTTTTGTCGTTTAGCTAAAAAATGAAAACCTTTAATTGTTCAATTTTCCATTTCTAGCAATTTCGATTCTCATATAGCTACAAAAAAGGCTATGGCACAATTGGCAATTTAAACAAGAATACTAACGAGGTTCAATATAACCACGTTTACACGCAGAGTTTATTTTTATCATGACAACTACAGCTACACAGCTTAATACCAGGAATTTATTATCTCAATTAGCCAATTCTCAAAGTTCTGGTTGTCTATGGTTCGATACCAAATTAGTCTCTTGGAAAATTTATTTGCAGCAGGGTAGTTTAAAATATGTTTACTGTTCAGCACAGTTACTAGATAGGCTTAAATATCATCTCTATTATTTAGGCTACAAACAAGCTGTAGCAGCCTTGAAAAGATTACCTCCCTCTTATATAACACCTAATACTCCTGAGGTAAAAAACTCTTCTGGTCAAGATATTTATAGTCAAGTAATCCCATGGCTAATAGAGCAAAAATATCTCAATTCCTACCAAAATGCCAAACTGATCGAACATATTACTAAAGATGCTCTTATTTCTTGCCTTTGGAGTGAAACTGGTACTTCATCTTGGCATGATGGACATTTTTTACCTCTTTGGATTATCGACGATGTTCCTTCTCTGAATTTATTAGAATGTTTAGAGGTAGAAAAAGCTAGGTTGAAAGAATGGCAAACTTGTTCTCAGCAATTAGTTTCTATTCATCAATGTCCTTATTTTGCTGCTGATTGGGAAAAACTAACTCTGCCGACTTCTGGTATATTAAAATACAAAACTCTTAAAGAATTAACTCAAGTAATTAAGGGTAATATCAGTGTCAGTCAACTATCATTATTCTTAGGTAAAGACGAACTCAATGTTGCGAAGATTTTGTCTCCCTATATCGATGAGGGCATCATTAAATTAAAAAAAGCCCAACCACCTTTAGATCGCTTACCGAATATTCCCAGGCAGCCAACAAATCTCCACGAGTCTCAAGTAATTGTTAACTCTCGGAATAATCAGAATAATCATCAGACCGAAAATTCAAAAAATAACGCTAATAAAACTTGGCAAATAGTATGTATTGATGATAGCCCTACTATCTTAAAAGAAATTAAACGTTTTCTGACTACGGATGAGTTTGAAATTATAGCTATAGACGATCCAGTACAAGCCGTACCGATTATTTTTCGGATTAAACCTAGTTTGATCTTGTTAGATATTACTATGCCTAAAATAAATGGCTATAAGCTTTGTAGTTTATTGAGAGGTAGTGAATATTGCGCCAATACTCCAATTATTATGGTCACGGGAAATACGGGATTAATTGATAAAGCTAGAGCTAAAATTGCTGGGGCGACTGATTATCTGACTAAACCTTTTACCCAGAAAGCATTATCTAAAATAGTTAACAAACATCTTCGATAACTTAATCTTTGAAAGGTACGATCGAAACACCTCTTTTCACAAAAATGCAGATTTATTATTCCCATTTTTTTTAGCTCAACTAAGACAACCTATGAAAACTATTTTGCTCGTTGATGACTTACAATCTAACTTAGATTTGATGGCGTACTATTTAACCGATGCTGGTTATGAAATTATCACGGCGACTAATGGCAAAGAAGCCATCGCCAAAACTCTAGCCAATCACCCCGATGCAATTGTTACTGATTGGATGATGCCAGAAATGGGAGGATTAGACGTGTGCCGTAAATTAAAAAAAAATCCCGAAACCGCAACAATTCCTGTAATTGCTTGCACGGTGAAAAGTCGAGATGTCGATCGCTTTTGGGCAAAAAAACAAGGTGTCAGTGGTTACATAACCAAACCTTGTACTCAAGAACAATTAGTTAATGCAATCAAACAGCTAATCGGGTAAAGAAAAATGACATTATCTAGTCCAGCTTCCAAAATTCAAGCTAATTTACAGGAGTTATTCAAACCACAGTCAGCTTTAGGAGATACTTATATCGGATTTCAACTAACCCCAGATATAAAGGCTTTATTGCCGATGAAATCAGTACAAGAGTCTTTAATAGTTGAAGCAGATAAAATCACTCCCTTACCTAATATGCCAAAATCGATCCTGGGGATGATGAGTTCTCGCGATCGTGTTTTTTGCGTACTAGATATAGCTCAATTATTAGGAATGCCTTCGAGCTTAGTTTTTTCTCGGCAATATCAAATTGTAGTCGTCGATATATCAGACTCGATGGGTTTAGAGGAAAGAAAGCTCTATTTGGGACTAGCAGTAGCGCAAATTCAAGGTATTAATCGCCTCAATACTACTCAAATTCATTCAGATCCAGATGCTTTTGCTCCTTCTCTAGCTCCTTATATCCAAGGTTACGTAGTCGAAGAAAGTAACTCATTGCCTATTTTGGAGATCGATTCTCTTGTTCGAGCATTGAACCCAAGATAATTCTGGTAGCTAATTAAAGTCACCGTCACATCGCCTTAGAAAAACGGTGGCTGCGCTCACGGGAGCTTGCATTCGACAACTTTTCTAACTTCGTTGATTTTATGTTGTATGAATCTCACAGTTAACTGTTGTATTATGACCGCATTCCCCGCTCGAAAAAAATCTTAATTTAAGTTTTTTCAGCGGAAATTATAGAATAACTTCTTATAATTACTTTCAACAGAAAGTGACGGAAACATACTTTTTCAAACATAGATATCTCATCCCATGTGATTTATTTATGTTATTACGCCAGAAAAGTTAAATTTCACAACCATTAACTATTCAAACTCCTCCAGCTAGTTATGATCGACCAGTACTCCGAACAATATTCTCCCGATCGAACTCAAGATGCCATAAAAAAGAAAACCAAGCAGAATTTTTTTGATTCTTGGTGGCAAAAATTAGGACAGCAATGGAACGATCTACCCATTCGCTCCAAAATTTCTATCTTACTGGTTACTGGTGCGACTATTCCCATTATTGTTGTAACCCAAGGTATTGTCGAGTTCGCCAAACGAGAATCTTTGAGGGGTCTTCAAAATAATTTAGCTACCAAACTAGTATTGCTAGAAGAACAAATCAATATTGCCAAACTGGATTTAGCAAATAATGCCAATACTTTAGCACTGTTGGTACAAGCAGCCGAAATCGATCTTCAAGAAGAAGATAGTGTAGTAGCCAATAAACAAAAATTGCAGTCTTTTGTTACCGATGTTAAAAATCAGCAACCTAATGCTAGTTTTTACTTTATTACTGATGCTGGAGGTAACACTGTCGCCCAATATGCCCAGGAAATTCAAAATGATGGTTCGGATTATCCCGAACTACCTCCTGAAGATGGTAGTAGTTCGACCCAGTTTCAATCAGTCGATTTACCTCCCAGTATTTTTTTAGGAGATGTGCCGATCGTCAATAATGCCTTAATCTTCTCTCGTCCCCTGTCTGGTTTTGAATTATTACCGAGTAACACTCTACAACGGATGAGGCTCGATCGACAAGCAAATATCGGGCTAAGGGAACAACAAATAGAAGGATTGGCCGAAAACAAACAACCCTATCCAGAAGAACAATTTGCCATTGATGGGGGTAAAGCTGGTTTTGTGTTGATAGCAGTAAAACCGATCCGAGTAAATAGTACTATTGTCGGTACGGCGATTGTCGGGACTTTAATTAATCGTAACTTTGAATTAGTCGATCGCCTTAAACAGATAGCTGGGGTATCTACTGCCACAATTTTTGCTCAAGATTGGCGTGTTAGTACTAATGTCCCATATGTCGACAATATGACTAGGGCGATCGGTACGAGAGTATCGCGAGTGGTTGCAGAACGAGTATTGAATCAAGGGGAAGTTTTTCTGGGTAATGCCAATATTATTGGGGTTGAATACGAAACAGGCTACAGCCCAATTTATAATCACCTGCAAAAAATCGATCGAGCCAATGCCAAACCAGTAGGTATCGCCTATGTGGGAGAACCGCAAACTCAAGTTAGTTCAATTCTCAGAAGAATTACTTTTGTCGGCTATAGTATTGGTGGCATAACTCTAATTGTAGTTAGTGCCATTCTTATTTTAGCCCCTTCAGACAGATCTATTTCTATTCCGATTAGACGACTGACTAACTTTGCTACCAAAATTGCTGAAGGAAAATCGGGAATTCGTTTAGAAGCTACCAAACGTAAAGATGAAATCGGTATTTTGAGCCAAAATCTCAACGAAATGGCTAAAAATATCGATGCCAACTTAGAAGCTAAACAACAGGAAGCAGAAGAGCAAAGGCAACAAAAAGAACAGCTAGAGACAGCAATCTATACCCTCATTGAAGAAGTTGCCGATGCAGGGGAAGGTGATTTGACAGTTAGAGCCAATCTCAATTCTCTCGAATTAAGTACTATTGCGGATTTGTTTAATGCCATTATCGATAACCTACAAGAAATAGCCATTCAAGCCAGATATTCTACCAGCCAAGTAGGTGATTCTCTCAGACATAATGAACAAGCGATCAGGTTACTCGCAAAACAAGCGATTCTTGAAGCTAGAGAAACCCACCAGACTTTAGTTTCTGTAGAACAAATGTCGCGATCGATTCAAACTATTGCCGAAAACGCTAACCAAGCAGAAAAGTTTGCCGATGATACCTACAACACTGTTTTGAACAGTACTAAAGATATGGATCTAACGGTAGATAGTATCTTGAAACTAAGAGCAACAGTAGGTGAAACTGTAAAAAAAATGAAGCAATTGGGAGAATCTTCGCAAAAAATCTCTCAGGTAGTCTCATTTATTGAAGAAATAGCTTTAAAAACCAATGTTTTAGCCATTAATGCTAGTGTAGAAGCAGGTAGAGCGGGGGAATACGGGCAAGGTTTTACCATTGTGGCAGAACAAGTAGGTGCATTAGCGCAACAATCTGCCTCGGCTATTAAAGAAATTGCCAAAATTGTCGCAGCAATTCAAGCAGAAACCCAAGAAGTCAACCAAGCCATGGAGTCTGGTACAGCCCAAGTGGTAGAAACAACACAGTTAGTGGAGTCTACTAAAGAAAGTTTGGGACAAATACTAGAAAAGTCCCAAAAAATTAACCAATTAATGGGTTCTATTTCCCAAACCACTATTTCTCAGGCAAATACTTCTCAAGAAGTTACCAATTTGATGCAAAAAATTGCCCAACTGGCAGAAAATAACTCTCAATCTTCTAAAAAAGTAGCCAAATCCATTTTTGAAACAGCCCAAATAGCCAAACAACTAGAGTCTACTGTTGCTCAGTTTAAAGTAGTTGATTATTAGTTATGGGACTTTTGGTTTCAATAAACTCTATATATTTTAAAAGTAATAGGGAAAATGGATAAAGAACAACAAATTCGGCTCAATTTTTTGGATGAGGCTGAAGCCTATTTTGATAGTCTGGAGTCCCATCTCTTAGGATTAACTCAAGCAGAACTCGATCGACAACAAGTAGATACTGTTTTACGTTTGGTTCACTCTGTTAAAGGGGGTGCTGCCATGATGAGTTTTGTTTCTTTGAGTGAAATTGCCCATCGTTTAGAAGATTTCTTGAAAATATTGCGAGTTCGCTATATTAACGAGCGTATAGAAACCGAAGTTGAAACTCTTTTACTCCAGGGAGTCGATTGCTTAAGGAATGTAAGCAATCTCAATCGTCAGGGAATAGAAGTTATTGACGCGGATTTTCGTGAGCGGATCCAATCGATTTTTGAGCAGTTAAGACAACATTTAGGGGACTTAGAGGCTGAGGATGAAGATGCTTTAATGAAAGAGGATGAAAATGTAGATCCTGCTCTGCTTGTTTTTGAAGAAGGAGTAGAGACGATTTTAGACCGTTTGGAAAATCAATTAAAAGAGTTAGAAATCCCAGAAATAGCCCAAGAATTAAGAAATACCGCCGAAGAATTAATTAATTTTGGTCAAATAGTGCAGCTTGAGCCTTTTGTTAACCTCTGTCAATCGGTACAAAACCAAATAGATATTGTCTCTCAATCACAAATTACAGACTTAGCAAATCGGGCTTTAAAAATTTGGAGGCGATCGCACGCTTTAGTTTTATTGGGTAGTATTGATAAACTTCCCTCTGATTTGGAAAGTGATGATTTATTAGCGCAAAATTACAATACTCTAGTTCCAAGTACTGGCGAAGGGGAAGAAGTTGAGACAGACAATATTGTCGTCGCCGAATTAGATCTTTTGGAGAATGATTCTTTAGAGTTAAGCAATTTAGCAGATACTTTTAATTTTGCCGAAACAGAAACAGAATTAGAGCTTTTCGAGAATAGCTCTTTAGAATTAAGCAATTTAGCAGATGCTTTTGATTTTGCCGAGACGGAAACAGAATTAGATCTGTTAGAAAATAGCTCTCTAGAATTAAGGGATTTAGCAGATGCTTTTAATTTCGCCGAGATAGAAACCGAAACAGAATTAGAATTAGATCTTTTAGAAAATAACTCTTCGCAGATAAGGGAGTTAGGCTCTAACAAGGATAGTCCAAAACAATCTCAAGTTGAAATAAAGAGCAAAGACTCCTTCTTTTCCTTACCCCTACAGAAAACTCTTTCTGGAGATAAAATGGTGAGAGTTCCTGCTTCGCAACTCCAACAATTTAATAATCTTTTTGAACAACTAGTTTTAAACCGTAACACCATCAATCTGAGATTACAACAATTACAGGATATTGTTACCTTAATGAATCAGAGACTGTCTCAGATAGAAAGTTCTAACGTAAAATTAAGACAATGGTACGATCGCGCTTTAATTGAAGGCTTACTCGCCGAGGGAACGGGATCGAGCCCAAAAAATTTAGTCAGTCCCTTACCCAATAACCAGAACCTCCTCCGCGATCGCTTTGATACCCTAGAAATGGATCGCTACAGTGATATTCATCTCATCTGTCAAGAACAATTAGAAACCATCGTCCAACTGCAAGAAGTCGCCAGTGACATTAAACTGGGACTCAGAGAAATGGATCGAGCAGTTCGTGATTTTAACTACACTACCAAATCGATGCAGGGGAACGTTAACAATACCCAAATGTTACCCTTTGCCGAAGTAGTCAAGCGTTTTCCTCGACTAATTCGAGAGCTTAATTTGCAATTTAATAAACAAGTTAATCTCAAAATAATTGGCGAGAATACCCTTTTCGATCGAGACGTAATCGATAATATTAGCGATCCCTTAATCCATCTGTTACGAAATGCTTTCGATCATGGAATTGAAACCCCCGAAAAGCGAATTGCTACGGGTAAACCACCAGTAGGAACAATTACCATTCAAGCCAAAAATCAAGGAACTTGTACCATTATTACTATTGCTGATGATGGTAAAGGTATTTCTCTAGATAAGATAAGCGATCGAGTAGTTAAGATGGGTATTCCTCAAGAGGAAGTAAGTCAAATATCCGAAGCAGAACTACTGGAATTTATCTTTGAACCTGGATTTAGTACGGCATCAGAAGTTACAGAGCTTTCAGGTAGAGGCATAGGGATGGATATCGTCAAAACTAATCTTCAGGCAATAGGGGGTGATGTCCGAGTTACTACCGTAGCAGGACAAGGCACGACCTTTACCCTCAGAGTTCCCTTTACTCTATCGATTTTAAGAGTGGCAATAATCGAACAAGCAGGTATTATTTTTGCTATTCCTGCTAATAGTATTCGCGAGCTAATACCTCTAAAATCCGAAACAAATAAAATTGTTTGGCATCAAAGCGAACTTCCTCTAGTGGAAATCGACAAAATTTTAGTTTATCCTCGTTCCCATCGTATACTCAATTTAAATGGTCAACCCACAATCGATCGACCTATGGCGATCGTTATTGGCGATAAACAGCCTTTGGCTGCAATCCAAATTAGTCGCTTTTGGTACGAGCAAGAATCTACGATTAGACCGATTGATAGTCCTCTACCTTTACCGCCTGGGATTGTTAGCTCGGTAGTATTTGGGGATGGTAAAGTTATTCCTTTGATCGAGCCAGTGGTTTTTATCGAAGAATATTTGCATAATTGCACAATTCCAACTCAATCCCGTCAAGAATTAAGCGAAGACTCAAGTTTATCTAACATAAAAACTATTCTGGTTGTAGATGATTCGGTTAATGTCCGTCGCTATTTAAGTTTAACCCTAGAAAAAGCTGGTTATTGTGTAGAGCAAGCCAAAGATGGACAAGAAGCTGTAGATAAGCTAGCTGAGGGACTTGCCGTAGAAGCAATTATCTCTGATATTGAAATGCCGAGATTGGATGGTTATGGTGTTCTTGAAGAAATAAAAGCCAAAGCAGAATTTGCTAATTTGCCGATTATTATGCTCACTTCCCGTAGCAATGAAAAACATCGAAAACTAGCGATGAATTTGGGAGCATCAGCTTATCTCTCTAAACCTTATAACGAACAAGAACTTTTACAACAACTAGAAAAATTACTAAAAATAGCCACAAGCTCTTAGTTTGTAGCTGTAGAATCGACAATTATCCCTCTTCCGTCACTACAGCCGAGCCTAAAATTCTCAAAGCTATGACATTGCTGACTAGAGGTAGTAGTTTAACTGAACTTCCGATTGAGAAAAATGACGAAAGCCTTCATTTAAGGTAGTTGTAGCGATTTTTTGACTACCTGTTACTGGCTACAATTTCTCTCTTAGCTAGACGTGAAGGGGGTTTGAGGGAATTGCACCTATGTAATTTTATTAGATTGCGATCGCGATCGTTGGGGTCAATATATCTTTTTTGTGTCCATGTATGGAGTCAAAAGAAAAAACTGCTATAGTGCTTGCTGCATGGGCTTTAGGGCTGTGAATAGTATTTTTGTATGGGGGAAGTCCCGTTATATAGGTCTAGGAAGGTGGACTTATGCACTACCATTTGTTCTGTCGAAATCCCTAACTCATCTCAGATCCTGTTAAATAGCCATTATTCCTGGTTGGGGAGAGACAAGGAAGACAAGGCAGTTTTTATTGGTGGCTATTCAATCGGATTCAATATCAGAAGCAAACAAAGTAATTGTTACTCGGACGTGATTTTCTGACACACTATTTTTAATATTCGCCCTTATCTAGTTACCGATCGCCTTTCGCTGTATTAGCCAAATATTCTTCAGAGATTTCCCAAGCCGTATTAATTAACTGCATAGCTTCTTCCGAACCATTTAAGTCGGGATGATGTTTAAAACTTAGTTGACGGTAAGCAGATCGTCCAAAAGCAATAAAAGCAACAGAACACCAAATTACATCAAGCTCGTCAATAATCAAGTTTTGGTAAGTTTGATATTTTTCTAAATTAGAAGAAAGCAATTGCTTATAGATTGCTTCGGCATCTGGGAGAACGTTTCTGAGATTATGCAAGGTTAGAGTAACCGACTCATCTTTACTATCTTGTTGCTGTTGTTGCTCTTCTTTATTTTCTCGATCGTCATTTAATATCTCTTGGCGATCGATTTCAATATGTTCTGCCTCTGCTAATAAAGATATAGAAGAATATAAAGTCTGTAATAAATCCTGATTATCTTGGCATTCTGCCCGTAAAACTTTAAATTCTTCAGCCAAAGCAGCAATTTTAGTTAATTTTGCCAGTTTGGTTTTTAATTCTTCCCCTTGACTATATAGGTTAATTGCTTCGTCATCTAGTTGGCTCTGACGATTATATTGCTCTTTTATTTCTGTTTCTAGGATTTTGATTCGCTCAGTCGTTACTTCTTGTTCTTGTTGATTGGCTCTTTCGCGATCGGCTAACTCTTCTAGCTGAGATTGAATTTGAGCAATCAGATCGTTGAGATGCATTTATCCTAATATCAAAGGGAAATTATATTTTAAGGAAATTTTCTTACCGTCACTCTCCACACACATAGCTCACTAAGAGAGGCAGGAGACTACGATAACTGCATAATGCTGTAAGTTTTCCAGATTAGTTGCTCTTAGTGAGGAAAATATTCTAATTATACTTTATATATTATGTCAATATTGTTTACAATACTCTTCTAACATTTCCTGCTTTTACCCAACCTTCTTGTTGATTCCAGGGCAAACGTACTCTTTGCCACTGTCGATCGTCGCTTTCTCCCAAAATTATTATTTCTGCATCAAAACCAATTCCCCCAACACGGGCTGCGTTTACATTTGGTTCTGCTCGTAAGCTCAATCCTTGAGGCCATGTAACCCGTGCTTTATAAGCATTAGGTGGTAAAATTTCTTCAGGTTCTGGTTCTGGTTCTGGCTCTGGTTCTGGTTCTGGTTCTGGTTCTGGTTCTATAGGAATCTCTTCAGTAATTTCTGGCGTTTCGGCTATAGGTTCTTCTTGTTCTTCAGCAAAAATCGGTTTAGGGGGATTAGCTGACATTTTAGTTAAATAAAAGTATCCAGCACCAGCAGCAACTCCCGTTATGACAGCAACTCCCAGAATAAAACCGAGGATAAATTGAAAAATACTTATTAAACGACTCATGGACATTTTTCAGTAATTAGTAATCAGTAATTAGTAATCAGTAATTACTAATTAAATTGATTTTGAATGCGATCGCTTAAACTAGTCTTTCTCGAAGCAAGTCTTGCTTTTCCTGCTGCTGCCCAGTCTTGTAAATATTGGATTTGCTCTTGAGCAGTTCTAGCTAGGGGGATAATTTGACTGGCTGCTTCGAGGATATCATCAGTAGTGAAATCTCGATTTTGACTAAAACCAATATGCATGGCTTCTACTAGTGTTTGCTCGATTTCTGCTCCTGAAAAGTCTGGTGTTTCATAGGCTAAACGCTTAACATCATAATTGGCTAGATTATGAGGGCGTAATCGGGCTAAATGTACTTTAAAAATAGCTTCTCTTTCTTCTTGATTGGGTAAGCCCACAAAAAAGATTTCATCAAATCTACCTTTACGCAACATTTCTGGTGGTAGAGCTTTGATATTGTTAGCTGTAGCTACTACAAATACGGGAGATTTTTTTTCTGCCATCCAAGTAATAAACGTACCGAAAACACGGCTAGTAGTACCAGAATCTCCTTTGCTTTCTATTCCCGAAAAAGCTTTATCAATTTCATCAATCCAGAGAATACAGGGAGAAAGGGCTTCGGCTAAATTAATCATCTGTCGGGTACGAGATTCTGATTCTCCGACTAAGCCCCCAAATAAACGCCCTACATCTAAGCGCAGTAGTGGTAGATGCCAGTGATGGGCGATCGCTTTAGCAGTAAGAGATTTTCCCGTGCCTTGAATTCCTACTAGTAATAATCCTCTGGGATGGGGTAAACCATAGGTACGAGCGCGATCGCTAAATGCTCCTCCTCTTCTGAGCAACCAATCTTTTAAGTTATCTAAACCGCCAATATCAGAAATTTGTTCGGTGGCAGGATAAAAATCGAGGATTTGAGTCTGCCTAATTGATTGTCTTTTTTCTTCTAAGATTAGTTCTACGTCTTCTGGCTCTAATTTGCTATGAGTAGCGATCGCTCTAGTTAATACTCGTCTAATCCGCTCTAAAGATAATCCTTGAGCAGAACGCACTATTTCATTGAGTAGTTTATCGGTTAGTGTCTGCCCTGTCGCTAGCACTAATCTTTGGATTTCTGTTTTGATTTCCTGGGCAGAGGGCAAAGGAAAATCGATAACTGTTAAAACTTCGGTTAACTCTGGCGGAATTTCTACTTGAGAGGAGATGATAACAATATTTTTAGGTTGTGATTTAAGACTGCGGGCAAGATTGCGTAATTTACGAGAAATAGATATGTCTTCTAAAAAACGCTGAAAATCTCTTAAAATAAAAATCCCTCCAGCCTTAATGGGTAATTTCTCGACAAATTCTAGAGCTTGTAACGGATTACGCTGACCTAAACCTGTATTATTTGGGTTTTCTTGATAACCATCGACAAAATCCCAAATGTAAACTTGACGATTACCTACCCTTTCTCCCACAGAGGCTATCGCCCGTTCTAGTCTTTCTTCTTCTGTGGTGGAGATATAAATTAGGGGGTAACAAGCCCGCAGTAGCAGAGTAAATTCTTCACTAAAATTCATTAGTTGTTATTTAGTTACTAATTATTTGTTTTTTTTATAACAATTTAAACGTTATTTAGTGAAGTATTTTTAAACTTACAATTCGTAATTTCTCGATAATTGCTCTTTGAGGTTAGCCAAAGAAGACCAGCGACGATCTATTTTGGGTTCACTCATTTCTGAAGAGGTATCTATGCCAGGACAATCTCGACCACAAACCTGACTCATGGGCATAGCTAAAGACAATTGCTCGTAGAGCCAAACTGAGGGGTGAAAATGACCGTCGGGGGGCAAAGTTTCTGATAAATCTTCTAAAGATACTTCTTTTTCGGATAAATAGTTTTCTGGTATGGTTTTTTCTGCTTCCAACCAAATAATTTCTGAAGTATCGATAGATAAACGATGATTATAGTTTTGCAAACAGCGATCGCAAATTAAAGTAACAATGGTTTCTGCTTTAGCTATTATTTCTAAAAAAGTCCCTCCATGTCTAATGCTCATTACTCCTTTTACAGGAGTAAGAGTGTCTAACCCAGAGATAGGCTCTTGAATTTTAATTTCTTCTTTACGCTCTGGTAATTTTAGTAATTTTGGAATGTATATTGCTTCCATTTTCTCGTCATACCGTTTCTCATTAATTAAATTACCAGACAAATTTTATCTTAATTTTACAATTAAGCGTCTATCTGGTTCTTGTCCACGGCTTTCAGTTGCCAAATCTGCTGCATCTTTGAGGAAATTATGAATTTGCCTTCTTTCTGCGGAAGAAAGGGCTGGCATTTTTACTTCTTCACCAGTTTTTCTAACTTGTGCTGCTGCTTGTTTGGCTAATTCTTGTAATTCTTGGTATCGTTTTAATCGATAACCATTGATTTCTACAGTATAAGACCCCTGTAATTCTTCCTCCACATTGAGATTGAGTAAAGTATTGACTAAATATTGAATTGCATCAATACTTTTACCCCCATTACCAATAATTGTCTCTATTTGTTTATTGGCAAGATTAGCAGATTCAATAATTAACCAACAAGCATCAGAATCTGCTGGTATTTTGTCTGGTTCTTCTGGCAAAACCCTAGCTGAAACAGCCATTAATTCCAGAAGTTTAGCTAACCATTCTTGACCACGTTGGACTTTACTTTCCATGGTATTAGCTAGAAGTTTTTTCTTTCTTCTTAGAACGTTTACGCTCAAAAGGTAGGGATTCTCTGCCTTTTTCTGCTTTTTCTTGTTTATCTACAAGTTCTTGAATATTCTCTGGTAGAGGTTCTTGCATTAAGAACCAAGTTTGTCCAGCTTGGAAAATACTAGCTAAGACGATATACATCAATACCCCTGCTGGCAAGGGGAAAAACAAAAACATCCCGCTAAACAAAATGGGAGTGATTTTGTTAATTGTTTGTTGTTGATCGGCATTAGCTCCCGAACCGCCTTGTTGTCCAGTAAGTTGTTGGTTGACGTAAATACTCAAGCCAAAAATAAGTACCATTCCCAGAATATCAAAGTTGATATTACCTGCTTCATCGGTTACGCCTACTTGTCCTAATGCTTTAATAAAGAGGAATCCAGTATTAGCAGCAATACCAGGAATAGTTCCTTGAATAGTAGCATCTCCTGGTTCTAGAGCGACTATAGTTCCGTTATCGTCAATAGTAAGTCTTTCTGAACCTTTAGTTACTTCCCAATGAACTTTGAGATTTTGCTCTGGATATTGCTCTAGTAGTTTCGTTAGCGGTTTACCTTCTAGAGTTTGAAATTCTGCTTTGGTCGTTTCTCCTACTAATAGCTTATTGCCACTAGGTAGTAGAGCAGCTATTTTTTCATGCAATCCATCATCTATGTAGATATTTTGAGCTTTAGTAGCGAAAGCTTGGGGTTCAATCCTTTCGATCTGCTCTTGAGGAAAAATTTTGATATCAGCAGTGTAATTAGTATTGGTAAAGGGCGATCCCCTCAGAGTAGCAAACAAGGCAAATAGAATTGGTAATTGCAACAGGGTTGGTAAACATCCAGCTAAGGGATTACCGAATTCCTGCATTAGTTTTCCCATTTCTTCCCGTTGTTTTTCGGGATTATCTTTATATTTTCGCTGAATTTCTTCCTGTCTTTGCTTCATTAAGGGCTGGGTAATTTTCATTTTTCGCATATTGCGAATTTGTCCAGCACTTAGAGGGAAGACAGCAAAACGAACTACTAGGGTCAGAGCAATAATTGCAAAACCATAGCTTGGCACAATCCCATAGAAAAAATCTAGGATTGGCAACAAAATATTATTGGAGATAAAGCCTATACCAAAATCCATTCTTTTATCAGTCCAACCTCTGTACCTTAGTTATCGAAAAGTTTTTAGTTTTTAGCCCTTGATTGTTTGGGCGGTCAACATTGTGAATACCATTCACTAGTTAGCTTTCATTTTTAGTTTTGTCTTAATTTCTAAAAATAGGAGTAGGTCTATAACTCCAAGCCCCTGAGTAGTTCTCACAATCATATTGAGTTCGAGACTTTTTATGAATTAGAACTAATAGCTAATAGCCAATAACTAATAACCTTATCTCAGTCTAGTGTACCCGATCGCAGTGAATGCCCGAACTTAGTCGGCGATCGATTCTATGGGTTTCTTGGTTTTTTCTGCTGTTTGTTCGGCAATATAGTCATAAATATCCCGAAATTGGGGGACAGCTTTTAATTCTAGACGGCTTTTATCTCTTAGGGTAACGACTAAATCTCCCCACAAACCAATCCCACGAGGTACTTTAACTATTTTGACTATTTCTGAATAAATTATATCTGTGCGATCGCGACCCATCCAGCCTCCAGTCACTGAGAGCCGACGGTCAGTAATGCGATAGCGTAACCACAAAGCTCTGACGATTGCCCCCACGGTTAAAGGAATACAAATTACTGTAAACGCTAATAAAATATTAATAATTAAGTCGCCGACGTGAGGCCCACCTTCAAAGTAAACTTCTTCTTTAATGCCCATCGATTATTTTTGCTTTTTTTAATAACTGTTTTAATTCTCGCAAAAAATGCTCATATTCGCATTCTCTTGCCCGCGATCGCACTACTATTACAATTTTCCAGCCAGGCAGCATTGACGGTAGTAATTCCCTCAAAGCACCCCTAATTTGCCTTTTAAGCCGATTACGGACTACGGCTTTCTTACTGACTTTTTGACTGATAGAAATACCTATACGGGTAGGCTTTATCTCTAATTCTGGAGTAAATAATGCTCTTAGAACTAGATTAAGACTATTTTGACGAATTCCTTTGCTATAAACAGCACGAAAATCTCGTCTATCTCTTAATCGATGCTTTTTTGGCAATCCCACCCTTGATGCACATTTTTCTTGCTATCGAGCATAGTTTAAACAGCTAAACTATGCCGTCCTTTTTTGCGACGAGCTTGGATTACTTTCCGACCATTTTTAGTCCGCATCCGAGCGCGAAAGCCTGACTTTCTCTTTTGTTTGCGACTAGTTCCTCCTAAAGTGCGCTGAGTCACTGAATTATTACCTCCTTCAATTTTTCCTTAATTATTAGCCAGCATTATCTTCTCATTCATGATGAGCTAATTAAGGCTGACTGGTAAACGCAATCGCGATCTCTAATTATATTATATTTTTGACCCTCAGGCTTAGTTGCTAATACTTAAAATCCAAGTACCCAGGTGTTGGCGAATGGGTAAATCCCCTGCGGGTAGCACTTGGCAATGAAAATAATAAGTGCCACCAAAACGAGGATTCTTGACATTGGAAAAGACGATTTCTACTTTTCGGCTTTCTCTAATAGGTTCTTCGAGATCGATTTCGATAATTCGGCTTTCTTTGTCCCAAACTATTTCTCTCAAAGGAATAGGTTCTTTATCAATTCTTACTTCGATGTTGTCAGGATCGAATTTACCCTTGTAATAATCAGGATAAGAAATAAAAAACTTTGAAGCTCCTTGAGTCATTTTTTTGCTACCAATTCGGAGACGATAGCGATCGAAAGCCCCTGCATGTCCGCCGAAATCTAGATGATAATTAAGAATATTTTCTCGCTCTATGCCACTAAAAATAGTTAATCCAGGATTACTTTGCGCCGAGGTAATGGCTTGTACTCCGCCAATTAAACAACTAGAGATGGCTACTGTGGTGAATATACGTTTAAAAGACATAATTTTTTAACTTTTTACAATAATTTTTACTGTGTTACTAAAATTTACTATTTCTTGACTTTAGCAAAGTTACCCTATATTTAAGACGTAGGGCAACAGAAAAAGTGTCATGCTTTTGTTAGCTAAAATTTAGTATTCAATCAGAGTAATAATCGGCACATCAGGTAATTGTTTTCTACCATTCAAATCTTTTAATTCAATCACAAAAGTAAAGCCTAATACTTCTACACCTATTTTTTCGAGTAATTCTGCTGTAGCTTTAGCGGTACCGCCAGTAGCAATGAGATCGTCAGCTATAACTACCTTCGTGCCATAAGGTAAAGCATCTTGATGAATTTCTAAAGTATCGCTGCCATATTCTAATTGATAATTAATAGAATGTACCGCAGCAGGTAGTTTTCCTGATTTACGAACGGGAACAAAACCAGCTTTGAGTTGATAAGCTAGAGGGGGGGCAAAAATAAAACCACGAGACTCAATACCGACTACGTAATCTGGTAACAAATTTGTGTCCTGACATTTTTGTGTCAGAGTATCGATAGTGTATTGTAATCCATCTGGATTTTTGAGCAAGGTAGTAATATCTCGGAACAAGATCCCCGTTTTCGGGAAATCTGGTATATCGCGGATTAAAGCTTTGAGGTTCATAAAAAACTCAATCGATTTATTCTATTTTGCTGTAAAGATCGATCGCTATGGCATTATTGCATCAGAGAGTAATCTGTTACCCTCGATTAAGAAGAAAACATAGATAGTTAAAATATGGACTTAATTTGATAATGAGTCAATCTGTAAGTATGGTATCCGATCCCGATCTTTCTACCAAGACTAAACCAGCAATTTTAAGTACTTTACCAGATATCCCTGTCTCTTCAGGCAATTGTTCTCTTCATACTCAGCAGCAAATTGACTTGTTACTCCTGGCGATCGAAGCTCTAGAATTAGGAGCAGCAGAAAAGATGTTGGAGACAATCAAACAGTTAGGATTAGAAGAATTGATTCAAGGTCGAGTTGCACTTTGGCGTTTACGTTGTAGTAATCCTTGGCGACGCTCTTTTACCAGAGATTATTTATCTCTCGATCGAGCTAAAGCTTTAATAATTATCGCAGGCGAGCGCGCTAAAAAACAAATGGTTTTAATTAGGCAATTGCTACTAGCAGAACAGCAAATGCGCGAGAAAAAATTGCCTTTAGAAAATCATTTTCGTCTTTCTGAATATTTAGAAAGATTCCGCGCTCATTTTCGTAGTCGGATGAATCCTCGTCGTACTAAAGTAGCTGCTTATCTTGCGTCAGAATCAGAACTAAATGAGTTAGCTTTGTCTCTATTAAAAAAACTGTTATTCTGCACTGGAACAAAGGGAATAGAACGAGTTTGGGTTAGTTTGTTCGATGGAGAGATAAAATGAATATTACCAGAAAATACATTTTGCCTAACTGCACCTTAGTTTTAGAGGGATTACCCGATGCTTCTGAATCAGAAAGTGATGTTTTCGCTCCTAAACCCCTCTCAATTTTAATCAATGCCGAATTTCATTTTATAGGCTCTAATCAAAAACTGACTGGCGGTAGAGTTTTTTTTGAAAATATAGTCAAAGCAGTCAGTGCCTATGCTCAAGAATTTTTAAGTGGTTTACCTCATCTCTCACATTCTCAGGCTGAATTTCCCCAAGTACATATTACTAACATCGAAGAGAAAAATCTCCACCGTTTAATTTGTGAACCAGAACCAGATACAGGACAGCAAAAATCGGCAATAGACTTAACTACAGTAGAGTTTTTCGATTTAGTAGAAGCGGTAGATCAATTTTTTGCCGATAACCAGACTCTTAGGGATATGACTTTGGAATTACAAGCTGTGAGTAGAAAGCATCGTCAACCAGATGAACCTTTGCTCCAAAGAGTAACTCCTGTTTTTATAGGTATAGCTAGTTTGGCTTTTGCCACAGCAACTTTCTTTGTCTTGCCTACTCCAGAAGTACCCGAACTAGAACCAACTCCCGAGTCTAATTCTACCGAGGTTTTACCTACTCCTTTAGAGGAACAAGAACCAGAAAATTAGTTAACTTATTATTTGATAAATTTTGTTGTGTGAATAAAAAGTATATTTTCGGTTCGCACTATCCGATATAAATTATATTTTGCTGTAGATAGAAATAACTATAAATTAAGATTGTCGAAAAAGTTAATTGATTAAAAAAGATTATGAGGAGTAAGGTTAAAGAGTCTGAAAGTTTGCCTCAAGCGCGCTCTGGTTTTAATTTAACAAGAAAAGTTAGGGATTTTATTATTTATGATGTTGGCTTTAATTTGGTCCAAAAATACGAGCAGCTAATCCCCAAATATTCTCTCATTGGGAATACTCCTTTTTTCAATCCCAAGCAATTTAGCTGGACAGAAGAATTAGAAGCAAATTGGCTAGTTATTCGGCAAGAATTAGATGAAGTCTTAAAATATACAGAACAATTGCCTAACTTTCAAGATATTTCTGCGGATCAAGGTTACAGCACTACTCGAGATGATCTTTGGAAAACTTATTTTCTATATGGTTATGGTGTCAAAGTTAAAACAAACTGCAAAAGATGTCCAGAAACGACTCGCCTGATCGAAAAGCTCCCAGGGATGAAGACAGCATTTTTTTCGATTTTATTACCTAATAAGCATATCCCCGAACATCGAGGGCCTTATAAAGGAGTAATTCGCTACCATCTCGCTTTAAAAGTCCCCGAACCAAAAGAAAAGTGTGGTATTCGTGTAGCTAACAAAATACACCATTGGCAAGAAGGAAAAGGAATGATGTTTGATGATTCTTTTCCTCACGAAGCTTGGAATAAAACTGATGGTGTCAGGGTTGTTCTATTTCTGGATATTGTTAGACCTATGGGTTTTCCTTTATCTTGGCTCAACAATATTTTACTGAAACTCATTGCTATATCTCCTTTTGTTCGAGATGCTCATGCTAATCAAAAAAAATGGGATGAACGTTTAGAAAAATTGTTTGGGAGATAATATTTTTTCTAAGCTTAGAGATGGCATAAATTAATAAATTAATGTACAACCAGGTAAATCAGCGTATATCGTTATTTTTTGTTTTTTTTCGAGTCGCGGTCTTATTTTTTCTATGGAGGGGAGGATTAATTCTGACCGCATTCATTGGTTTAAACCTATCCCAGGAATATTCAGGCTCTTACAATCATGACTCTGAATGGAATTACTTTTCGGATCATTATCTACTGAATGGATTTTACCGTTGGGATTCGGATTGGTACGATTATATTGCAAGAGAAGGATATGGGACGCAAGAAGGTCGTAGAGCTTATGCCACTGCTTTTTTTCCCTTATTTCCTTTCTTAGCCCGTTGGTTAGGTTTATTTGTTGGCGATCGCCTTACAGCAGGGTTGTTTCTTTCTTATTTGTCTCTGTTTTTTGGTCTATTTTATTGCTATCGAATTGGACTGAAATTCTTAGATCGAATTACTGTGGAGCGATCGATTATTCTTTTACTTGTTTTCCCTGGTTCGTTTTTTTTTAGTGCCTTTTACACAGAAAGCCTTTTTCTTTTTCTTACCTCTGGGAGCTTTTTTTATTTTTTGTCCCGCCGTTTCTTTTGGGCTGGAATATTTGGGTTATTGGCTTGTCTAACACGTCCAACAGGGATTACGTTAATAGCTGTGATGATGGCATCTTTAATATTTCAATGGTTTAGTGAACAAAGAAAGCCCAAATGGTCAGTACTGTTTCTGCTCTTGATTCCTGTGGGGTTATTGATTTACATGATTCTTTTGTTTTTTTGGACTGGAAACCCTTTAGCCTTTGTTAATGCTCAGTCCCATTGGTCTCGAAGTAATACGTTTCCCCTATTAACTTTGCTCCAGGCATGGTACTCGATCGATTTTTCTTTTCCTAGAGATATGACCAATATTCAGTTTGCCATCAATTGGTTTTGCGCGGTTGGATTTCTTATTCTCGGAGTAGTAATGTTGATAACTGCTTGGAAAGAAAAAACTGATATTGGACTACCCCTATGGGTTTTAGCTGGTGTACTAATGCCTTTATCTACAGGCAGCGTCGATTCAATGGTGAGATATTGCTCGGTATTATTTCCTGGGTTTTTCTTTATTGCAACTCACATAAAAAGTGATCTTTTCTATTTTTGGCTTATAACTTTTTGGTCTTCGCTATTAGTTGTCTATTCCTTGGGATTTATGAATAAATTTTGGGTAGTTTAAGCATGAAAGTGGTAATTTTGCCCGACAAATTCACTATCTTTATCAAAAACGCGAATTAAAGTTCCTTCTTGTTCTAAATCTTGGGGTCTAATAGTTATAGCATCGCTATCTAGTCGGCGGATATTCATATCTTGAGTTAAGGCTAAAAATTCATCAACCGAAACTAAGTCACAACTGCTGCGATCTGCTGCTGCGGTAAGATATTGAGTCGGAATAACTAATTTTGGTTTAAGTACATCGATCGCCTGCAATGCTTCTTGTGGGTTATAGGCTTTTGCTCCACCACCTACGGGTACACAAAGAACATCAGGACTACCCATCAAAATTTTTTGTTCGATGCCAATAGGAGCAGCTGCACCACCCAAATGAAGAATATTGATGCCTCCTTGCGTCCAACGCCAGGCTATATTATTACCAAAGCGTCTGCCCCCTTCTCGGTCATGAGGTATACTAATACCTTGAAATTTAATCTGGTTTATTTGATAGTCTCCTGGTTGAGTTAATATTCTGGGATTACCTTTACCTGATAAATCTTCTACCGCTCCTTCATCTAACAAAAAACTACTAACCAAGACTAAGTCGGCTTGCACATCTGGAGGAGAGTAGCCAGCAGTACAACCAAGAGGACGAAAAGGATTGGTTAGGATCCTAGTACCATTGCTAGTAAAGAGAAAACAGGTATGCCCTAGCCATTGTATGGTTAGAGAATTACTGGAGGTTTGGGCTATCCAACTTTGCCAAGAGGAATTGACACCTATAGCAGTAGCTGCGATCGCACTAGAGCTAAAATAGCGAAGTAGCTGTCTCCTTTTCATAGTTGAGAAATTAGCGTATTTTTAGCTTCGGGTTGGGATTGAAGAGATTGTAAAAAATTACCGATTAGTTGCTTACCAACATCGGTGAGGATGCTTTCTGGATGAAATTGAACTCCTTGAAGATGAGTATATTCACGATGGCGTACTCCCATAATCGTACCATCTTCAACCCAAGCGGTGATTTCTAAGCTTTCTGGAAGTGTTTCTCTTTCTATAACCAAACTATGATATCTCGTGGCAGTAAAAGGATTGGGTAAACCTGAAAATACACCAAGGTTATGATGATAGATAGCGGAAGTCTTACCGTGCATCAAGACTGGTGCGGAGACGATTTTACCGCCAAATACTTGTCCGATACTCTGATGACCCAAGCAAACTCCTAAAATTGGCAATTTAGGTGCAAATTGGGCAATCAATTCTAAAGAAATTCCTGCCTCTTCTGGACGACCTGGGCCTGGAGAAATTACGACCCCACTGGGATTGAGCTTTTCAATGGTATCTAACTGAACTCGATCGTTGCGGTATACTTGAATTTCTCTAGCGACGGGGAATCTCGTGCTTAATTCTCCTAAATATTGAACTAAATTGTAGGTAAAACTGTCGTAATTATCTATGACTATAATCAAAGCTGCTCCTTCAGGAAACTGAGGAAATTAATTGCAAAAGAGGGGGTAGCAAGATCAGACTAGCTACTAAAACTGCTGCGATCGCTGCTAATAAAACAGCACCAGCAGCGCAATCTTTAGCTATTTTAGCTAACTCATGGTAAGTTTGCTTAACTGTTAAATCTACCACGGATTCGAGAGCCGTATTAATTAGCTCTAAGATCATTACCAAGGCGCAAGTGATTATAATTACTGCCATTTCTACTGGGGTAATTTGTAAAAAAAATCCCAGACTAATAGCTAAAGTGCCAATGATGGTATGAATCCGAAAATTTCTTTGGGTTATAAAAGCGTACCGCACTCCTGCCCAAGCGTATTTAAAACTAAGAGCAAGATTTGGTGCAACTTTCCAAGCTAGATTACGTAGTTTTTTTTCTTGTGTTGGAAAAGAAGTATTAATAGTGTTATCCATAAGAGAGTCATTAACCTTTAAAAAAGACAATATTTTAACTTTGTTATTGGTTGTTTCGGTCATATTAAACCAATGGTTTATTTATTCGATCGGTAATTTTGCTTATTTAGCTCCTCAATCATAGCTCACTATATTTGATTAATAAGCTGATGCTCAACAGCCAATGGGCTGATTTTTCCAAGTAAATATTTGTAATTGTGCTTATTTGACAATATTTATCGTGTTTAATAACTCTGCTTGTAAATTGAGCATTGCTTCTAGGCTAGATTCATCTACATGATCCCATCCCAAAAGATGCAATAGTCCATGACTAGAAAGCCAAGCTAGTTCAGTAGTTAAAGAATGTTGTTGCTCTTGAGCTTGTTTAGCAGCAGTATCGAGAGAAATAATCAAATCTCCCAGATATAAGGGTTCTGCTAAATAATTGGCATCTGTGGGCTTTGGTATATCTGTTTCCAGAGCAGCAAAAGCTAATACATCAGTAGGTTTATTTTGTTGACGATACTGATGATTAATTTGTTGCATTTGGCGAGCGCTAACTAACCTGAGGCTTAGTTCATAGCTATCAGCTTGAGGAAGCTCGTCAGCTAGATAGGTTAACCAAGTTTGTAACCAATTTAACCAAGGAATAGCTAAAAAATCGACAGAAACAGCCTGAGTTAATAATGCCTTGTCATAATTATTTTGAATGTAGGCTTCGACACTTATTTGTTTTTTGGTCGATAGTTCCATAATTTTATGGTTTAGTTAAATAGGCCAGGCCGATCAATAAAGCAAGTAAACCAAAAGTAGTGAGAAAAAAATGTTTTAGCGAAGTACGACCTTTTCTTACCATATTACGCATGGCTAACTTAACGTAACTATCTTGAGGTGTAGATGTTGCTGCCGATTCTGGCGATTGCTCTTTTACGGTTTCGGTCATAATTTTTAAGTTAAGTAACAATAGTTAAGCTTCATTATAGTCGAACAACTTTTATAAAATAAATAAATAGTGAATATAGAAAAAAGAACATAAGGCACTGGCAAGAGGAACGGTAAAGTTATCAATACCTAATTTAGAAAAAGCCTCTAAGATTGTCGCAACCAAGGCAACAATTAAGGATATTATTCCAATTTGCCAGTTTATGCCTTCAACTATTCCTAAAATAATACTAGTAACGATAAAAGTGACTATAGCCATTGTTAATGAACCTTCCCAACTTTTGGTAATATCAAAAATTCGATAAGTATGTTTACCAAAACGTTGACCGATAATTGCTGCCATCCCATCACCCCAAGCCATTACTAAAATCCCAATTACTGTATACTGGGGTTGGTCTTGCCAAAACCAAGCTGCTAAAATGCCAATGCTGAGAGCATAAAACAATGTACCCAAACTTTTACGCCCGACACTATTAATACTAGGAAGAATAGGAATAAAGTAAGAAACTAAAGCAATTACTGAAGCGATCGCAGCAGCAGCTACAATTACAATTGTCGAGATATCTAGCCACCAAGCAATTAAAATAACATTACCGCTACCAATATGGACTATTTTTCTGGTTAATTCTGGGTCTTCACCAAAAAAACCCTTTATTGTCTCAGCTAAAAAGACTAAAAAAGCGAGATAGAGAAATACCAAAGTCAAAGGATAAAATAGATTAGCAGTAGATTCGCCAAAATAGTTCATTATTAATTATTAAATAGTGATTATTTGATGAAAAATTTATTAATCTGGATAATTCGCGGTTATCGTCAGTTTATTTCTCCTCTTTTACCCCCTAGTTGTCGTTTTCAGCCTACTTGTTCTCAGTATGCAATTCAAGCGATCGAGAGATTTGGGGTATCAAAAGGTAGCTTTTTAGCGATTAAACGCATTATGCGTTGTCATCCTTTTCACCCTGGCGGTTACGATCCAGTTCCCCTGCAGAAAAAAGCAAAGTCTATGACTAACGATTAATCAATTAGCCGATCGTCTCTCGACATATCAGCAATTCGCTTGATTACACTAGCTGTCGGTACAGCCAAAATCAATCCCAAAAAGCCACCAACTTCCGCACCAATTAGTAAAGAAATAAATACCACAGCAGGATTCAAACCAGTAATACCACCAATTAAACGAGGAGCAATTACATTTTCATTTATTTGTCCGACAATTAAAGCAACCACTAAAACTTTTACTCCTAACCAAAGATTTTGAAATGCCAGTAAAATGCTGACTAAAGCAATAGTAATAGTTCCGCCAAAGGGAATAACGCTAGCAATACCAATGCCAATACCAAAAAGTAAGCCAAAAGGAATTTGTAGTACTGTGAATGACACTGCTAGAGCGATTCCTGAAATTAAAGCGATGATAGCTTGTCCAGCGAAGTATCCTTGAAAACTAGGACGAAGAGAAGCCGTTAAGCGATTGCGCCAGAGAATGGGTAGCCAGCTTAAAAGACCACACCAGAGTTTAGGACCGTTGATAACCAAAAGAATGGACAATACTAATGTCACTAACAGATTGAGGGTACTATTAATAGTTTCCAGGGTAAAACCAATAAGTTGGCGGGTAAAAGACTTGAATGTGGTTGAAATTTGATTAATCAACTGGGTGGTTAAGCTACTCAGATCTAAGGGAAAATTTGCCAAGATACCTTGATTGTCAAGTTTTTCTAGTTGTGCCTCGGCTTTTGCTAGCCAATCGGGGAGACGACTGGCAAATTCAATTGATTGCTCAAATACTAAAGGAACTAGAATCAGACTTATAATAATTAAAATTACTAAAGCTAGCAGCAGTACTAGAGAGATTGCCAAGCCTCTGGGTAAACCTTGTTTTTCTAAAAACATTATCGGCAATTCCAGCAAAAAAGCAATCAGACTAGCAGTAAGAACTATACTCGGCATTGGCTGTAAATATTTACATAGCAACAAAATTAGCCAGCCATCTAAGACGATGAGGGGAAAAATCAACCAAAAGTTGAGCCAATTAGGAAGTTTAAAAGATGGAAGCATAAAGCTAACTACATAAATTTGGTTAAATTAAATTTTTTATACTTATTTTCCATCAGAAAAGCCCTTGGAGGAAAAAGAATATTTTATTAGTCTGCGAAATAACGCTCCCCGTTATGTAATCTTACTGTAACTATCAAGTTTCTCGATGTTTAAATATCTCTAATATTTATTGACAATATAATTAGTTTGCTTATAACAATTAGTTATGCGTCTTAGACTCGTTTCTCCTACTATCGATAAAGAAGCAGAATTCGTCTCCATGCTTGAGGAATTCCGCGCCGTCGGCGAAGCGCACTTTGTTGATGAAGACATTCTAGTCAACCAAGGGTTCAAGGCTTACATCAGTTGGCTCGAATCTGGTCGTCTAGGGCAACTGGAAGGTTTCTCTCCATGGAGTGCTTACTGGGCTTTCGAGCGTCAGAACTACAATCTTGTAGGCTTATGCTCAGTTCGCCATTAGAACTCTTGCAAAAGTCTTTTGTGGTATAATAAGGGTTTTTGTGATTTTTGCTTAGGGCGATCGCTAATTTTATATTTTATCTAGAATAGTTAGTGATATCTAATTTGAGGCAAAAGTTTTGTCTTACCTCCAGCCTATTTTAAAACAGGAGATGGTAAGAAGCGCATTTATGATACTAGCTCTAGATATTTAGTTTCTAACAAAAAAGCTCCTTGAGTAAAGCGAATACCCCAATAACCAGCAGGACGACGATCCAAAATAACACCTTCTTCGCCAATTACTAAGGCATCGGCAGAGCGCAACATGGGCATGGGATCGGCGGTTTTAAGATAAGGAGGTAAAGCAACTATTCTAACGCGATCGCCTACTTTAAAATTTGACATAAATATTTCTGAAGTATTTTTTGCCAGTAAGTTATTAACCATACAAGTTAATAATGTTCTAATTAATTTGCCAATCGATTAACTTTTACTTAATTTAAGTTTATGAATATCTTAAAGCAATAGTAAATCATATTTTAATTTGACAAAATTGTGGAAAACTAGCTTATTTCTGGGGAAAAGCAATTACTTCTGTGGAAAACTTGGTAGAGTAACTCTAAAAGTTGTACCTCGATCGACTTTACTCTCTACTGTAATTTTGCCTTGATGATTTTCGACGATCGCTTTAACAATTGCTAAGCCTAAACCCGATCCTGTAGCTGTCGTAATTTCTCGATTGTGAGTACGAGCAGGATCGAGGCGATAAAAGCGATCGAAGATATGAGGTAAAGCAGTTTCATCAATACCAATTCCTGTATCTTTAACTGTAATTTGGAGATAATGATAGCCATCTTTTCCCGATCGATGACTCCGTTTGCGCTGTCTTAATTCTACTTCAACAGAAGTTTCTCTCTCTTCTCGTTCAGTTGTCGATCTAGAAAGACTCTCAGGACTTTTCATATATGCGATCGCATTAGCAATTAAATTAGTAAATAAACGCGCTAATTGATCCCAGTCCCCTTGCACCATAAATATATCTTCCGAAGAAATATTACTACTATTTGTATCTGTATCTGATTGCTTTAATTCTGGTTCGACAATATGTAGAGAAAGAAAAATTCCTTTTTGTTCGGCAATAACTCTTTGTTCTTCTATCACTTCAATTAATAAAGCATCTAGGGGTACAGGCTGAAAATTAGCTTGAATCATACCACTATCAGAACGAGCTAAAAACAACAGATCGTTAACTAAACTTCCTAGTCTTTTAGTTAATCTCTCAATAGTTTTAAGTTGTCTTTGTTGTAATTGAGGTTCTGCTTCTGGATAAGCTAATGCCATTTGTACGTTAGTTTGAATAGTGGCTATGGGATTGCGTAACTCATGAGAAGCATCGGCAGTAAATTGTTTTAAACTAGAGTATGAGTCTCGGATGGGGCGCATCGCAATACCAGAAAGTAACCAACCAATTGCCCCCACAGATAAAATCATTAAACTAATACCGATGATTAAATCTCTGGTTAACTGACGAATAGGTTTAGTAACTTCAAACCAAGGATGACTTACTCGCAAATAGCCCAGTACATGATTTTCCAACTCTACTTTTTGTGTTATTTGTCGTAAAGTATGATTTCCCTTTAAATATACGGTTTCTCTTTGACGATGGGGATGTAAGGGTAATTCTTGAGATTCAGCCAAAGTAGACCAAAGTAATTCACCTTCGGGGTTAAACCATTCTAAATCGATATGGTCGTCTTCTACTGCGCTAGCATTATTCTGAAAGCTTGCTTTTATATTAAGTCGATAGTTTCCTTCTTGAATTGGTATGGGTTGAATTACCAAAGAACGATCTACTACTTCTACTACGTGTTTGAGGGTATCATCAATGCGATCGATTAGGGTACTACGGACATAAAAATACACTCCTGTGGCAAATAACAACAAGAGTACCGCAGTAACAGCAGTATACCAAAGAGCCAGACGACGACGAGTAGATTGAAAGAGTAGATTCATCCTCTTAAGCTTAGATACTGGTTGGCAATTCTATCACTTTTGGCAGTTCTCTCATACAAACAAAAACCCCAGTGTTTACTGAGGTCAATAAGATTCGATACTATTATTAGATTGGTTTATTTTAAATAGATACGGAACATGAGGGGGTAGTAAAATGGCTTGTCAGGATTTCTAAGACAGTGAATGACTGCCCAAATTGATAAACCCCAATGGTATACAAACCAAATTGGCACTAAAATAAGTCCCAATACACCAAAGGTAACAAAAGAGAGCAAGGCAATAATTGCTCCGTAAAGCCACAGATTTACATGAAAGTTAATTGCTTCTTTGGTATTTTCCTTAATTACTAAATCTTCTGAGTCGAGATAAATGAAGATAGGGATTCCGATAGAAAGGATAAACACACTAATAAATATAGAAGCATGAGCAGAGGCAGAAATCCATTTTCGATCGATTACACCGTCTAGAATAGAGTGGGATAATTCTCTTTGAGCTAATGAACGTGTCTGATTCATTTTGGACTTGACTATTAATTGAATTTGCGCTGCATTTTATTTGTACAATTATGTCAAATTTGTAAAACAATGTAAAGTTCGTATGAATAAAATAAAGTTATACAAACTATAAATCTTGTTTATTAATTTAGTAGTTGAATCGCCAGCAAATCAGTAATTACTCCAGTCAAGCTCATTAAACTATTCATGGATGATTTTTTATACTTGAGATCGGCAAAAATATCACAAATCGCTGCTCTTTACGTTATGATAAGCCAACAAAGTAAATTTATATAACAAAAATAACTATTATTTTAAAATAACTTAATCTGACGATAAAAATCTTTACCGTAAAATCGCATATGGTACTATCTGAATGGTTTCAGTAGCCAGACTTTTCTTCATAAAGATAAAACTACGATAAAACTACGAAAAGATAGTGTTTTTACGTCATTTTGATGAGAGCTAAATCAAGCTCTAGTGGTGGAGGAATAAATTTAAGTGGCAAATAATTTTTCGCAGACAGAAAAAGTCCAATCTCAGTTACTCCGCATTGGCGTAATTGGAGTTGGCAATATGGGACAACATCATACTCGTATTCTTAGTTTATTCAAAGATGTTGAATTAGTGGGAATATCCGATGTTAATGTCGATCGAGGACTCGATATTGCTAGTAAATATCAAGTACGTTTCTTTGAAAACTATCAAGAACTTTTACCTTATGTAGATGCCGTATGTATTGCCGTACCAACTAGGTTACATCATCAAGTAGGGATAGATTGTTTACAGGCTGGAGTACATATCTTAATTGAAAAGCCCATTGCTTCAAGTATCAGTGAGGCAGAGTCTTTAGTCAATATGGCTGCTAAGACCAACTGTATCTTGCAGGTAGGACATATAGAAAGATTTAATCCAGCTTTTCAAGAATTAGACAAGGTATTAAAAACAGAAAAGCTAATGGCAGTAGAAGCTCGTCGCATGAGTCCTTATTCCCAGAGAGCCAATGATGTTTCTGTTGTTCTAGATTTGATGATTCATGACATCGATCTTTTATTAGAATTAACAGCTGCACCAGTAACTAAATTAACAGCTAGCGGTGGTAGTAGTGGTAGTTCTAGCCATTTAGATTATGTAACTTCTACTTTAGGTTTTGCGAATGGCATTGTTGCTACTTTAACTGCCAGTAAGGTTACTCATCGTAAAATTCGTTGTCTGGCAGCCCATTGCCAAGATTCCCTCATCGAAACAGATTTTCTTAATAATGAAATTTTAATTCATCGGCAAACTACTGCTGATTACACTACCGATCATGGTCAAATACTTTATCGACAAGATGGATTAATTGAGAAAGTCCATACCAGTAACATTGAACCATTACACGCAGAATTAGAACATTTTGTTAGCTGTGTACGAGGTGGTGGAAAACCATCTGTAGGTGGAGAGCAAGCTCTTAAAGCCTTACGCTTAGCAAGTCTAATTGAAGAAATGGTTCTTGATGGTCGAGTTTGGCATCATTCTGATTGGAAATACCAAACTATTAATTATCCTATGATTAATGTTTCTTAAATTAAAGTTATTTTTTAGTCGATCGAGCCAACAAATAAGCTCCTGTAAGATATCAGGAGCTTATTGAGCGAGCAATGACTAATTTACTAAAAAACTAATTAATCAAGATCGGGCATAGATAATACTGGTTCTGTTTCCCTTTCAATACCTTTCTCAAATCCACCAGCAGCAGCCCGCGCACGACCAGCGTGCCACAAGTGACCTACTAAGAAGAAGAAAGCCATAATGAATTGGAAAGCAGCCAACCACTGACGGATATTAACAAAGTTGAAAGAGTTAGACTCAGTGATAATGCCACCAACAGAGTTGATAGAAGCATTAGGAGCATGAGTCATATATTCAGCAGCACGACGAAGTTGCCAAGGCTGAATATCGTTTCTAACTTTATCTAAGTCAATACCGTTAGGACCACGCATGGGTTCTAACCAAGGACCACGGAAATCCCAAAAACGCATAGTTTCACCACCGAGAATAATTTCCCCAGTAGGAGAACGCATCAAGTACTTACCAAGTCCAGTAGGCCCTTGAGCCGAACCAATATTGGCACCCATTTGTTGGTCACGAGCTAGGAAAGTAAAAGCTTGAGCTTGAGAAGCTTCAGCATTAGTAGGTCCATAAAACTCACTAGGATAAGCAGTATTATTAAACCAGATGTAACAAGATGCAATAAAAGACATCAAAGATACAGCACCAATACTGTAAGCAAGATAAGCTTCACCAGACCAAATTAAAGCACGGCGAGCCCAACCAAAAGGCTTAGTCAAGATATGCCAGATACCACCAGAAATACAGATCAAACCAATCCAGATATGACCACCGATGATATCTTCCATGTTATTTACACCAATAATCCAACCTTCACCACCAAAAGGTGCGCTTAATAAATAGCCGAAAATAACTGCTGGATTAAGAGTGGGGTTAGTAATGATACGAACATCACCACCACCAGGAGCCCAAGTATCATAGACTCCGCCGAAAAACATGGCTTTAAACACCAACAATAAAGCTCCACATCCTAACAGAATTAGGTGATAACCAATAATGTTGGTCATTTGGTTTTTGTCTTTCCAGTCATAACCGAAGAAACTGGAATATTCTTCTAAAGTTTCTGGGCCACGGATGGCGTGATAAATACCACCTAAACCGAGAACAGCAGAAGAAATAAGGTGTAAAACACCAATTACAAAGTAAGGATAAGTATTAATAACTTCTCCACCAGGGCCAACTCCCCAGCCTAAGGTAGCTAGGTGAGGAATTAAGATCATGCCCTGTTCGTACATGGGCTTTTCTGGAACATAATGAGCAACCTCAAAAATAGTCATTGCCCCAGTCCAGAAGACAATTAAGCCAGCGTGAGCGACGTGTGCGCCCAGCAATTTACCTGAAAGATTAATTAATCTTGCGTTACCAGCCCACCAGGCAAAGCCAGTGGAATCTTGGTCGCGTCCGCTACCAAAAGCGGGATTAGAGAGCGTTACCACGGGGTAGAACCTCCTCTGGGAATTCAAAGTTTTGATGTGGTTGGTCTTGAGTCGCCATCCAGGCTCTCAGACCTTCGTTGAGCAGAATGTTTTTAGTGTAGAATGTCTCGAACTCGGGGTCTTCTGCTGCTCTTAACTCCTGAGATACGAAGTCATAAGCCCGTAAGTTCAAGGCAATCCCGATGATGCCAATGCTGGCCATCCATAGACCTGTTACAGGCACAAACAGCATGAAGAAATGTAACCAGCGTTTGTTGGAAAAAGCAATCCCGAATATCTGTGACCAGAAACGGTTGGCTGTTACCATACTGTAAGTTT
>JBFRWK010000151.1:0-19133 GCA_051439545.1 Xenococcaceae cyanobacterium
TTAAAAGTTTGTCTTGGCTAGCCTTTTCTAAAGCTGCCAAACTAAAAGCCACCGTTGATAACTCCGTTGGCTCGAAGGCGATATAATTTCCTAGTTGTTGAGACAATAATTGATTGAGATTGGTTTGACCCGATCTAACTACCAAGCGAGTTTGAGGATTTAACTGCCGGATAGCGATCGCTGTTTCTATATTCACGCGCTCCTCGCCAGTTACAATTATGGCAGCCCGACACTGCGTAATCTTGGCTTGGAGCAAAATATTATTGTGGCGACAGTCCCCAATAACCAGATCGACTAATGAATCTTGTAAAGATTCAATCTCCCAATTAATAGGTAATTGTCGTTCGATCGCCATAATTTTGACATTAAATTCATTTAAGGAAACAATACAATGTTGTCCTAAGCTACCCAAACCGCAAATAATAAAATAGTCTGAATTTAAAGGATTATTTAAAAATTGCTTTTTTTTTTGGCACGACAAAGTATATTTATCTCTCATTCTTTTCTTTGATAAAATTGTAAATCGTTGTAAATTCTTTGCCGAGAAATGATTAAATAAAAGTACAGATATAAGTGAAAAAGTGTTTTTTAAAAACGCCTTAATTTATTCTTAACCTTGTCATAACCTGAAGATAATGATTTCCGAGCGAACGACTGCTAATTCAAATGAAATAATTTTAAAAGCAGAAAATGTCAATGTTTATTATGGTAATTTTTTAGCTGTCAAAAAAATTTATCTAGATATTCCCAAAAATAAAGTAACGGCTTTTATTGGTCCTTCGGGATGTGGTAAAAGTACTTTATTACGATGCTACAATCGCCTTAACGATTTGATTCCAACTTTTCGTTTAGAAGGTTTAATTACTTACCATGGCGAAAATCTTTATGGTAAAGATATCGATCCAGTTCAAGTAAGAAGAAGAATTGGGATGGTCTTTCAAAAACCAAACCCTTTTCCCAAATCAGTTTATGAAAACATTGCTTTTGGGGCTAAAATAAACGGCTACAAGGGAGATATGGATGAACTGGTAGAAAAATCCCTCAGACAAGCAGCCCTCTGGGATGAAGTTAAGGACAAACTCCAACAGAGTGGTTTGGCACTCAGTGGCGGACAACAACAAAGACTATGTATTGCCAGAGCAGTTGCCCTGCAACCCGACGTAGTTTTGATGGATGAACCTTGTTCGGCACTAGACCCGATTTCAACTCTGAAGGTAGAAGAATTGATCCATCAACTCAAAGAAAATTATACGATTATTATCGTTACTCACAATATGCAGCAAGCATCAAGAGTGGCAGATTATACAGGCTTTTTTAATATTGATGCTACTGACGAAAAAAATCGCCAAGGTTATCTAGCAGAATTCGCTCTCACAGAGACAATTTTTCAAAATCCTAAAGAAGAAGCGACTAAAGAATATGTCAGTGGACGTTTTGGTTGATTAATCGGCAATAAAAATAACTTGGAATATTATTAAACCCAAATATTTTTCCTTAATAATTTTGGCTGGCATAAAAAAACACCTGTTTCACATTGTCCATAAAAATTTTAGTAGAGGAAACTAAAGATGAATGTTCGAGATCGAGTACCTTTTAAACATTTTCCCGTTCTGGCTTTAGGCATAGGAATGGCATTAGTAGCTATTGTCGCTCCTCTTCCTGCGCGAGAAACTTCCTCGATTAAAATCGATGGCTCTAGTACGGTTTATCCCATAACCAAAAAAGTTATCGAAGAATATCAAGCAGAGCAAGAAGAACCAGTAGAGATAACCCTCGAATTTTCGGGGACTGGTGGCGGTTTTGATAAGTTTTGTCGTGGGGAAACCGATATTAATAATGCTTCCCGTCCGATTCAATTGGACGAAATGGAAGCCTGTAACAACTCAGAGGTGCGATATATCGAATTACCCGTTGCCTTTGATGCGCTTACCGTAGTGGTCAATCCCCAAAATGATTGGCTCGATAGTATCACTCTCGAAGAATTAGCCAAGATTTGGTCGCCTGAAGCTCAGCAAAAAATCACTCGTTGGAATCAAGTCAGATCTAGTTTTCCAGATCTTCCCCTTAATCTCTACGCTCCCGATCGAGATTCGGGGACTTTTGATTATTTTACCGAAGCAGTAGTAGGGGAAGCAGGGGCAAGTCGTAGCGATTATACGGCGAGTGAAGATGACGATGTTTTAGTTAAGGGAATAAGCCAAGACCCCAATGCTCTTGGTTATTTCGGACTAGCTTATTACGAACAAAGTGCCGATCGGATGAAAGCTATAGCTGTTGATAGTGGAGAAGGTGCGGTATTACCTTCTAGGGAAACCGTCGAACAGGCGCAATATCAGCCTCTGTCTCGTCCTTTATTTATTTATGTCAACGCAACTGCTGCCCAGAAAAATAAGGCTTTAAGACTGTTTATCGATTTTTATTTAGAGCAAGCACCAGAGTTAGTAACTGTAGTCGGTTATGTTCCATTACCAGAAGAAGCTTACCATATAGACAAAGTTACTTTTTATAGAGGGGAAGTGGGAACAGTTTTTGAGGGAAAATCTCAATTTAATCTGACAATTCCCGAACTTTTGCGAAGACAAGCTCGTTTTTAGACTTTGCTTGATTGGCTGTTGATTCGATCGAAGCAATGGTTCTATTTTTGCAGCTAAAACAACAGAAAACCTCAGAAATCTTTATCCCTGAAGTTTTCACAAAACTATATTTTAATTAAGCTTGAAAAAACCCGTCTCATTTTTAAATCCATCGCTATTGAAGCTTTTTAGCAACAACGAGGGGGTCACTATTTGGATTATCGAAGAATGTACTAGATCATTCCTACACCTTTGCCACCAGGTGTATTAACATCTTTTACTTCTTCTGCTCGTTCTTCTTTCTCTGCTTCTTTTTTTGCTTTTCGATCGCCTGGCTCTTCATAATACATTTCAGGTTCGACAGCATAGTTATTAGCTAAACCTTCTCTATCTACTGTAGAACCAGCGGTTGTGTCGATATCTCCTTCTTTATCGGGAGTTTTTTTAAAGTTTTCCCCTTCTCTTTCCATTCTCGCTGCTGTTTCGGCTGATGTGATAGCGCGATCGTAATTGGCATCTTCTGGTGTTTTATTTTCCATATTTTCCTAACTGTGATGTTGTAATTAATTAACTAATTAAAATAATTAAAAATTATTTATCAACATTGGGAACAACATCGGGACGCTCTTTATCTTCCCAACCAACAGGGCGTTTAGAATTGTACCAAGCAATAGAACCGATAGTTACTGCTGCAATAAAACCTAATCCTAATACGATTGTTGCTGCAAAAGGGAAATGGGGTTCGCTACTGGCGACTTCTAATAAATAATACATAAATCTTTCTCTTGTTAACTTTTGAACTATCTTTTAGCTTATCTGGATGACTATCATCACCACATCTGTCTTCCTACAGATAAGCTATATATCTCAAGATAGATTTTTTTATGACAAACTTATATTTTTTGTAAAAAAATATAAATTAAGTTTAATTAATTAATAGCTAATTAAAAAATATAAATTGATATATCTCTTGATAGATAGTAAGGATAAACTTTAATCGATATATTAAGTTGCAGAAAAATCAACAATACTTTTTCGTGAAATAACCAGGTTCAAATATTAGCTTAAAAAAAGTTCTATCTCTAAAAGCAAATTTAAATTTTACACTGTTATTTCGCAACTTAAAGTATACTAACTTGCAAATAATAGTCTAAATTAAGGAGATAATAATTAATGGATGACAATTTATTCACTAGAGGTGAATTAGAACGACAGCTTTCTCAAAAAATCCAAGCCTTTTATCGTCGCCAATTAGGGCATCAGCCATCTAAGGTTACTTGCCAACTTTTTGATAGCAAGCTAGCAGTAATTATAGAAGATTCAATTACTAATGCAGAACAAATTTTGGTAGAAGAAGGCAAAAATGATTTAGCTGAAAAAGTACGTTCTAATTTAGATGATGCTATACAGCCAGAGCTAAAACAACTAATAGAAGAAATTACTAAAGTAACAGTATTAGATATGTTGAGCGATGCTACTTTAGTTACTGGACGTACTGGAATTATTGTTGTTTTGAGCGATCCACCAGAGGTGCGTAATTCAGCCAGTGCCAAATCCAAAGGTCAGAAATCAAAATCTACCAAAGAAAAATCTTAATGTCTATAGCTCAAAGTTAGAGACAATTCTGATTAAAAATATATTTTAATTCTGGCGAGCAAATCAATCTATAAGATATATAAAATTATTTAATAATACTTCGATCTATGGAAAAAATTGATAGTTTTAGATTAAAAATCAAAACCTATCTTTACCTTTTAAAAAATACCGATCCATATGTTCCAGAAAATATTTATTATTCCAGCTTAAAATATGAAAAAGAAAAATATCAAGCTCGAAAAAATAGAAAATTTACTTTCCCAAAGAATTAAAAATATCTATCAAGAGCAATTAGAGCATAATTTAGATAAGATTTATTACCAGTTATTCGATCGCACTTTAATAATAACTATAGAAGGAATAGTAACTTCTTCTGAAAAGATACTCAAAGAAAATAATAGCTATTCTTTAGCGAAAAAAGTAAGAGAAGCAATTGATAATGTAATTCATCCCCAAATTAAAGATGTTATTGAAGAAGTTTTAGATGTAAAGGTGATTGACTTTCTCAGTGATACTACGATCGAACATGATTTCACAGGGGCGATCGCTATATTTGAAATTAAACCAAATCATAGTTTAGACAATTCAAAACTTTAGATTCTAATTCTTCTATCAGATAAGGCTTACAAAGATAATCATCAAAGCCTTCTTCCATAATCTTTTGTTTATCTTTCGAGCTAGCTAATCCCGTAACAGCTACTAACTGTATATTAGATAGGTTGGGGTTTTGCTTTATCGTACTGGCAATTTTAAATCCGTCTACTCTAGGCATAACAATATCTAATAAGATTAGATTTGGTGATAACCTATTTACCAGGTTTAGACATTCTTCACTATCATCTGTAACCACATAATGCATTCCCATAGATTCAATTACACAACTAGCAAGCAATAAATTGTCGCGATTGTCATCAACAATTAGTACTAAAGGTTGTCCACTTTTAGACTGATTCTCAAAACTTTTTTGAAACTTTAAGTGCATTTCTCTCGACATATTAAATAGATCGAATAGAAGCACTCACTCAGTGGCTACAAAGAAACACTTGTAAAAGACTGGCTCTAAAAATTGACGAAGTTAAATGTCTTAAGCTTTGTTCTAGTGAAGAAAGAAGACATTAAGTTATCTACGTTCAGATTGTGAAGTTATTATACTAATACTTAAGTTTTTTTTCAAGATTGAGTAACAGCCATTAATACTAAATCCGATTACCAAAATATATTTATAGCTAAAAACCGTGAAATTCACTCAAAATTTTTTGCCGTACATATATATATAGACAGTTAAAGTATTCCCATATTTTTTCGCTCGGCTATCAGCTATCAGCTTTTAAATAGCACCAATTTTTTAGTTCATCCGCACTATAAAACGATAGGATAAAAAATAGAACTCCAAAACTAGAGAATATCTATGTCCAATTTAATTTTGTTTTGGCATCGTCGGGATTTACGCCTTACCGATAATCTGGGATTAGCAGCAGCATCTGGGCAGAGTAAAAAAGTAGTAGGAGTATTTTGTCTCGATCGCGATATCTTAGAAAGGGATGATATTGCACCAGCTAGAGTTACCTATATGATTGGCTGTTTGCAAGAACTACAGCAAAGTTATCAAAAAATTGGCAGTCAATTATTAATTCTTCAAGGAAAACCATCTCAAGCTATTCCCGAATTAGCAGACGCACTCAAAGCCAAAGCAGTATTTTGGAATTGGGATGTAGAACCCTATGCTAAAGAAAGAGACAAAGAAGTTAGAGAAGCATTAAAAGAAAAAGGTATTGCTGTCGCCAATTATTGGGATCAACTTTTACACGCCCCAGGCGAAATTCGCACTAAATCGTCCGACGAACCCTACAAAGTATACACTCCTTTCTGGAAAAACTGGAAAGAACAAGAAAAAAAAGCAATTCCAGATAGCATTGATAAACTCGAAGGTTTAACCAAAGCAGAAATAAAAACAGCCACAAAAGCAGGAGTAATAGACTTACCCACCGCCAAAGATTTAGGTTTCACCTGGGATAACCCCTTACTACTTGCCCCAGGAGAAAAAGCAGCCCGAGAAAGACTAGAAGAATTTGGCGATCGATCTCTTTACGAATATAACGAACAACGTAACTTCCCTGCGGTAGATGGTACATCTAAACTAAGTGCAGCTTTAAAATTTGGCGCGATCGGTATTCGTACTATTTGGCAAGCTACTATAGAAGCCTACGATAACTGTCGCAGCGATGAAGCCAGAGAAAATGTGCAAACCTGGCAACAAGAATTAGCCTGGCGCGAATTTTATCAACATTGTATGTATTTCTTCCCCGAATTAGAACAGGGTGCTTATCGGGATGAATTTAAAGACTTTCCTTGGGAAAATAACGAAGATCTTTTCCAAGCTTGGTGTGAGGGAAAAACAGGATATCCAATAGTAGATGCAGCCATGCGACAGTTAAATGAAACTGGCTGGATGCACAACCGTTGTCGGATGATTGTCGCCAGTTTTCTCACCAAAGATTTGATTATTGACTGGCGATGGGGCGAAAAATACTTTATGCAAAAACTGTACGACGGTGACTTATCCGCAAATAATGGTGGTTGGCAATGGAGTGCCTCTAGTGGGATGGATCCCAAACCCTTACGAATATTCAATCCATTTTCTCAAACCCAAAAATACGATCCAGAAGCAGAATACATTCGGCAATGGTTGCCAGAATTAAGTTCGATCGATACGGAATATTTAGTAACGGGCAAAATTGATGATTCGGATAGAGATAGTTGTGATTATCCTCAACCAATTGTAGAGCATAAAGTGCAACAGAAAAAATTCAAAGAATTGTATAAACAACAAAAAAAATAGGTAATATTAAGTTCGGTTGAATACTTAAATTAAAGGTGAGGTTAAGTAGTGAGTAATGAGTAGTGAGTAATGAGTAATGAGTAATGAGTAATGAGTAGTGAGTAATGAGTAATGAGTAATGAGTAATGAGTAGTGAGTAATGAGTAATGAGTAGTGAGTAATGAGTAATGAGTAGTAAGTAATCACCTAATCACCTAATCAGTTTTTTCTATGTTTGTAATTAATTATGCTTGAGCAATTATCGATCGGATTTTAAATATCGATCGATCGCCTTAACTGCATTTTCTACACCATTTTCAGCACAAATTTGTTTCCCTAAATGAGCAGATCGATCGCGCATTTGTTTATCATTAATTGCAGTATCGATTGCTGCTGATAACTTGTCTACGGTTAGTTCTTTTTGGGCGATGGGTTTTGTACCTACCCCAAATCTGCTACTCTATGACCCCAGAAAGGCTGGTCGCTAAAGAAAGGTACAATAATAGACGGTACGCCAGCTTTTAAACTTGCAGCAGTAGTTCCCGCACCGCCATGATGTACTATAGCAGCACAGTTAGGAAACAGCCAGTCGTGAGGCACTGAATTAATCTTAAATAGGCGATCTCCTAAATCTGCATTACTAATTCCACCCCAACCCGTGGAGATAATACCCCTCTGTTTGGTTTTTTCGAGGGCAGCTAAAACAATCTTGGTAATATATTCTGGATCGCGATCGCTCATACTGCCAAAGCCAATATAAACAGGAGGAGAACCCCCATTCAAAAAATCGACTAAATCTGTTGGTGGTTTCCAGTCTTTTTCTGGTTCTAAAAACCAATAACCCGTAACCTGAATTTCGTTTGACCAACTACTGGGTTTGGGCAAAACATAGTTACTATAAGCATACAGCAAAGGAACTTTTTGTTTTCTCATTCTCAACAATGGCGATCGCCAAAATGGACTGGGTGGTAAACTAAAATTAGTTTGCAACCATTTATTAACTGGTTTTCTAAATATTTGCCAAATAAGTAATGAAGATAAAGAATAACTAAGATAATTCCCTAAAGCACCCAAAGATTTACCCGAACCTATTGCTGCGGGATATTTGGTAGTAGGAGTCAGAGGAATAAAAGAAGCCAAAAAATAAGGAACTTTAAGCTGTTGTGCTAAATCGTATGTCCAAAATAAGATACTATGAGCGATGATGACATCTGTCGAGCGACAAACTTGCCACATATCTGACAGCAAACGAGCCACAAAGGGATTCATCGATCGAGCCAACGAACCGAGAAATTTAACAGGATTACTGCCAGATTCCAGCATTTCTCGACCTTCTTCAGATTCAATATATTCTTGAGGATTACCTTCTATTACTGCAAAATCAAAACCGTAACTTCTAATCCAAGATTCAAAGAATGAATGGGTAACTATTTGTACTTCATATCCTGCTTTTTTTAATCCTATTCCTAAGGCAATAAAAGGTTGCACATCACCGCGAGTACCGACGGTTAAAATAGTAATTTTCATATAGTTTTCTGAATTGATTCAAAAAAACAAAATACAAAATTATTGGCGTTACTAAATCGAGATTTGATAACTAAAATCATTATTTTTTATCGAGAAATAAAAAAAAGCTAATAGCTAATAGCTGATAGCTGATAGCTATTAGCTCATAACCAAAAACCTTATGACCAATAATTTTATATAGTCATTCCAAATAAAAACCAAAAGAACAACAAAAATAATAATTTTTTATACATACTAACAATTAACAACTAACAACTAACAACTAACAACTAACAACCATAATCAATCGAGCTATAGTAATTAATTAGAATGACTATAAATCAAATTAGCAACGCCAAATTATCAATCATTTATTTCCAAACTTATTTCTCGCTTATTAAAAGGTAGATCGTTATTAATTGCCTCTATTTCTTCTTGTTCCATTTCATTAATTTTGTCAATATAAGAGGCTAAAATTTGGCTCATACGACGATTATAAAAACGGTGCAAACTATAATTTGGGGTAGCAGGAAATCCTCTTCTTCGCTTATGACTTCCTCCTGCACCAGGATCGAACATTTGAATATTATTATTTATTGCCCATTCGATCGGTTTATAATAACAAGCCTCAAAATGTAAGCAATCGTATTCTTGAAAACAACCCCAATATCTTCCATATAATTTTTGTTCCTTTTGCAGACAAAAAGACATACCCACAGGACGTTTATTATTACCTTCGGCATAAGCAGTTACTAACACAACTCGGTGACTGTAATGAGGATAAAGTTGTTCAAAAAACTTCCGAGTTAAATATTTACTACCCCAATAAAACTTATCGCAAGTACTACTATAAAAACGATAAATTAAAGGATATAAATCGGGATGTATATCTTCTCCCGTAATAACCTTTATTTCTAATCCAGCCTTATTTACTGCTTTTCTCTCTCGCTTAATATTGCGACGCTGGTTGGCATTAAACATTTTGAGGTAATCATCAAAACTATTAAACTCATGATTTGACCAAATATAGCTGTGATGTAGCCAACTACTAAAACCGTGACGTTCCATAACTTCTCGCCAGTCGGGATCGACAAAGAGGAAATTACAACCAGAAAGTTTATTTTGAGTGCAAAAATGGTCGATCGCAGCTATCATAATTTCGGTAATCTTGTCTTCATCTTCCCCAGGATTAATCAAAAACCGATAGCCAACGGCAGGAGTAAAAGGAGTCATCCCTAGTAGTTTTGGATAATATTCGATGCCTAAACGATAAGATAAATCGACCCATTGATGATCGAAGACGAATTCTCCATAGCTATGACTCTTAATATATAATGGTGCAGCAGCAATTAATTGTCGATCGCGCCAGACAGTTAAGTGACAAGGTTGCCAACCAGCACGAGGAATAGCACTACCAGAAGTTTCTAGATTATGCAGCCATTCCCATTCTAAAAAAGGAGTTTGTAAAGGTGCAGCTAAAGCATCCCATTCAGTTTGAGGAATTTCAGCTATCTGAGTAATCCAGGTAACAGAATATTGAGGCTTGATTTGTTCAACCATGAGGGCGATATTAAGGTGGCAAGGACAAAACTATTATTTAGCCTAATGCAATCTTCCTTAATATTCTAGTTGAAACCTAACTATTTACTCCTTCAATTACGCCTTCTGCCTGATTGACTATATTTTTCAACTCTTCTATTATCTCGATGCTGACATCTTGCCACATACCTCTTTGATTGGCTTCGAGTAACCTTTCTGCCATATCTCTTAATGCCCAAGGATTTTTCTCTTGAATAAATTGTTGTACTTGTTCGTCTAGAATATAAGCTTTAGCTACTCCTGCATACATATGGTCTTCTACACATTTAGTAGTAGCATCATAAGCGAATAAATAATCCACTGTAGCAGCCATTTCAAAAGCACCTTTATAACCGTGGCGCATTACGCCTTCAATCCATTTAGGATTAATAACGCGGGAACGATATACCCTGGCAATTTCTTCGGTTAATTTTCTCACTCTCGGATTCGCTGTAACCGAATTATCTCCAAAATAAACTTCAGGATTTTTACCAGTTAAAGAGCGTACCGCAGCAGTCATTCCCCCTTGGAATTGATAATAGTCATCGGAGTCTAATAAATCGTGTTCGCGGTTGTCTTGATTGTGCAAGACTATTTGTAGTTGTTTCAATCTTTGCTCGAAAGATTCTGCTGCCCAATGCCCTTTACCATCGGCATCGTAAGCATAACTACTCCAATTAAGGTATGCCCTGGCTAAATCTTCATCACTCTGCCAATTTTGTCCTTCAATCAAACCCTGTAAACCAGCACCATACGCACCAGGCTTAGAACCGAATAAGCGGTAACTAGCTCTGGTTTTCGCTTGTTCAAAGGTTAATCCTCGTTCTTGCCAAAACTCCGTTTCCCTTTTAACTCGATCGCGCAGGGGATTAATTTGGGCATCTTCTTCTAATTCCGCGATCGATTTAGTCATTTTTGTGATAAGATTGAGTAAATTGGGGAAAGAGTCGCGAAAAAAGCCCGACATCCTTACCGTGACATCGACACGAGGTCGTCCAAGTACAGAAACAGGCAAAATTTCAAAATCTACAACCCTCCGAGATAAGCCATCCCACAATGGCTGTACCCCCATCAAAGCCATTACTTGAGCCACATCATCACCCCCAGTACGCATAGTCGAAGTACCCCAAATAGAAATTGCCATAGACTGCGGATACTCACCATGTTCTTGGGTATAGCGTTCGATTAAAACCTCTGCTGCCTTGCGTCCCACATCCCAAGCAGTTTCTGTCGGGATAGCACGGATATCCACCGAATAAAAGTTGCGCCCTGTAGGCAAGACTTCAGGTCGTCCCCTGGTTGGTGCGCCCGATGCCCCACTAGGAACATATCCCCCATCCAACGCCCTAACCAAATTATCGATCTCTTGACTTGTTCCTTTAAGAGCAGGAATAAGTCGCTTTTGTATCCACTGTAATCCTTGATAAGTATTGGGAAAAGAAGTTCGATTTATTATCTGGGTTAATTTATCTTCATCTACGTCCGTATTTGTACAGATTAACTTCTCTACCACTTCTGACACTATTTGTTCGAGAATTTCTATTACATCGCCTTTGTTGTTAGCGTTAGTTAGCCTCTTCCCTATCTCTCCATACTCCCTATCTCCCCTCGGTACGCTCCCTATTTCCCCAACATCACCATCTCCCCCTACTGCCAATGGATCGAAATCCAAACCCAAATCCTCAGCCAAAGCCTGAGTAATGCCCAAACGGTTTATACTAGGAGAGCGAGCGATCGCGACTACCAAATCTCTTAATTGTTCTTGTTGAGGACATTTACCAAAGATATGTAAGCCATCGCGAATTTGTGCTTCTTTTAGTTCGCAGAGATAACCATCGGCAACGGTAAGGAATTGGGTAATAGACTGAGTATCTAATTTATCTATCCCTAAATCTCGATCGAGATGTTCCTCTTCTACCAGACGAGTAATGCGATCGCTAATTAATTTTAAACGAGATGGATCTAAAGTTTGCGCTTCGTAATATTCATCGATTAATGCTTCTAATTTCTCCAAACCACCATATAATTCCGCACGGGTTAGAGGGGGAGTTAGATGATCGATAATAACCGCCTGGGAACGTCTTTTTGCTTGTGAACCTTCTCCTGGATCGTTGACAATAAAAGGATAAATATTGGGGATAGTTTGCAGGGCAATTTCAGGATAACAATTTTTAGATAGGGCAATACTTTTTCCTGGCAGCCATTCTAAGTTACCGTGTTTGCCTACATGAATAATAGCTTGTACTTGAAATTTAGTTCTCAACCAATGATAATAGGCTAAATATTCATGAGTTGGTTCTAAATCTGGAGCGTGATAGTTTAAAGAAGGATCGCGATCGTATCCCCTCGATGGTTGTATGCCAATAAATATATTTCCCAATTGAATTCCAGAGATAGGAATGAGTAAATTCTCCCCATCCCCCCATCCCCCCATCTCCCCATCTTGTATATCTCCCCATCTGTCTATTATTTCTTGTTGTACTTTCTCTGGTAAGGTTTGAAAATACTGTTGGTATTCGGCTACAGATAAAGATTGATAGACGGGACGAATTTCTTGACTTTCTCGATCGTTAGTAATTCCTTGAGTTAATTTTTTAATTAATTCCTCTGAAGTGCTAGGGATATCTTCTATAAAATAACCAGCTTTTTGTAACGCCTTCAGAATTTCCAGACAACTGGCAGGAGTATCTAAACCAACTCCATTGGCAATTCTGCCATCTTTATTGGGATAGTTCGCTAAAATTAAAGCAACTTTTCGCTGGGATACCTTAGTCTGTCTAAGTTTAGCCCAATTACTAGCTAAATCCGCTACAAAATTAACGCGCTCGATGTCTGGTTCATAAATTACCACATCTGTCTCTAATTGTTTATTCCAAGTTTGACTAGATTTAAAAGAAATTGCCCTAGTAATAATTCTGCCATCGACTTCAGGGAGTGCCACATTCATCGCTACATCTTTAGGGGTTAAACCTAAAAAACTATTTTCCCATTGGGTTTTTGTTCCTCCACTTAAAATTACTTGTAAAACTGGCACATCTAACTTTTGCCATAATTTGATTTGTTCTTCTTGCCCGATTTTTGCCAAAGAAAAACTAGTAGTATTAAGTATTAATTGAATTTGCTCTTGTTGACAAATTTCTAATAACTCTGCTTGAATTTCTCGCTCTCTCAAAGAAGACAAAAATAGAGGAATTGGCTCGATACTTTTTAGAGATAATGCTTGACAAATAGCATCAATTGGTAGAGTATTTCCTGCCAGATAGTGGGAACGATAAAAGAGAATTGCTACTTTGGGCAGTAACTGTTTTCGTTGCCTGTTTGTTGGTATATCTTGTTCCTTTATCCAAGCATAATAGCCAAGACGAGGAATAGTTTTAGGGGGGTTAGGTTTATAATTTGTCTGAAGTACCAGATCGGTAACAAACTGTAGCGCATTAATATAATTTTCCACTCCCCCTTCAATAAAGTAATGCCACAATTTATTAACTGCTGTTAAGGAAATAGTCGAATGACTAATTAAATCTGGATCGAGACGGTCATCTCCTGATAAAACAATAAGAGAAGCATTTGTCTGCTGCACTATTTCTTTAATTGTTTCTAAACCATAAGACCAATAACTCCTACCACCTAATAAACGCAAAATAATTATTTTGGCTTTCGAGATTGTTGTTTCTCCATAAGTATCGATACTTAATTGTTGCTGTAAATTAAGTAAGTTTACAACTCTGAGATCGGGAAAATTAGCTGGTAAATGATTTAATGCTTTGGCAATAATTTGAATTTCTGTATCGGCAGAAGTAATAAATATAATTGGCGCGGGATTTTGCTCGATAAAAATAACTCCTTCAGTAGTATCATCCCAACCTCCAGGTGTGGCAGCAAGTTTGTGCATAATTAATATCTAATCTTGAGAAATAATTACAGTTTATATTTATAGGCTAAAAATGAGCCATGCTAGATTTAGATAGCTATTATTGTTTGCTATTTCTTTGGGATCATGTCTAATGCTTCAACCTTAACTTTAAGAGAAACTGTGTCCAGCAAAACTTTTGACGAACTTCGTAGCTTATGGTCAACAACTGCTAAGTTAACTGGACATAAATTTAGATTGCTTACAGAATTATCTTTACCTAGCTTAACACAAAAAGACAAAAAAAAAGAAAAATTTAGTATTTTAGTTGGTTCGATTTTTCAGGCTTTATTGATAGGAGAATCAGAAAAAAAGAGAGATAGCTATAAAATTAAAATAAGTTTCGATTCTGAAACAATCGATAAATATTGTAAAAAAATATTTTTTTTAGATAATAAAAACGCCAAAATAAATCTAGATTCCCCAAAAAATTTATCAGAGGAACTATCTACTAATTTAGATTGTCTCAATCGGTTTATTCAAAAAATCTCTAATACTTTAACAAAAAACAATCGGGATAAGTATCAATTTTTACTAGCTCCCGAACCCCTAAAAAATATCGTGCAATATCAAGCAGAGCAACAAAAAATACTTGACTTAGTAAAGATTAAGATCGATCGGCATGTGGATTTATTAGAAATTGTCAAAATGACAATCGAGCAGGTACGTCATCTTTTAGAATTAGATAGATTAGTAATCTATCAACTTAATGTTACTGTATCAACAAAACAAGGGCAGTATATTTCTCCTCAAGTAGTCGATACGGTAGTATACGAATCTAGAGCTAACGATGATATTCCTTCTATCTTATATTTTCATGATGAAACTTGTTTTACTCGCTCCACCGAATGTAGAAATAAATATCATAAAGGATTTAGTTTAGCCGTTAACGATATCGAGCAGTATCCTGGTTTTCCCGAATGCTTAAAAGCCTTAATGCGGAAGTTACAGATTAGGGCTAAATTAGTTACCCCCATCATCGTCAAAAATGAATTATGGGGATTTACGATCGCCCATCAATGCTTTGCCCCTCGTCAATGGAATGATACTCAAATTAGGTTTATGGAACAGATTGCTGAATATTTAGCGATCGCCATCGAGCAAAATCAATCCTATCAACAATTACAACAACAAAAAGAACAATTAGAACAACAAGTAAAAACCAGAAAACAACAGTTAAAAGATGCTTTAATTGCTGCTAAAGCTGCCAGTCAATCAAAACATGAATTCATTGGTAATATGAGTCATGAATTACGTACTCCCCTAACCTGCGTTATTGGTTTATCCAGTACATTATTGCATTGGTCTTTAGCAGGCGATCGAATTCCGCTACCCCTCGAAAAGCAACAACAATATCTTAAAACCATTCACGATAGTGGTAAACATCTATTATCTTTAATTAATAATATTCTCGAATTTTCTGAAGTGGAATCTGGTAGATTTTTGCTAAATATTACTGAATTTTCTTTACAAAATTTAGCTTATAATGTTTTACGCAACTTACAGGATGAAGCCTATCATCAAAAAATTAGTCTTGGTTTAGATTTTAATGTTGCTCCAGAAGAAGATAGATTTTGTGCAGATCGAGAAAGAGTCCAAGAAATTTTACTCAATCTTCTCAGTAATGCTATCAAATTTACCCCCGCTGGCGGACAAGCAATTTTGAGAATATGGCGAGAGAATAATCAAGTTATTTTTGAAGTAGAAGATACAGGAATTGGGATTGCCGAGCAACAATTACCAATGCTATTTGAATCTTTTCAACAATTAGAAAATTCCCGACAACGTACTCATGGGGGGACGGGATTGGGATTGGCTTTAACCAAACAATTAATCGAACTTCATCATGGTACGATCGAGGTAGAATCTATTGTAGGAGAAGGCTCTGTTTTTACTGTTTGTTTGCCGAACCAGGTTTCAATTAAGCGGAACGATCGATCTAAAACAAGTTTCTCTGGCAAACTTAAGATTCAGCCCAAAAATATTATTTTAGTTTCTCAAGAAGAAGAAAATTCTACAGAAATTTGTCAGTTGCTTACCGCAGCAGGATATCAAGTAGTTTGGCTTATAGATCCTTCCACGGCAATTAATCAAATTCAATTATTAGAACCAAGAGTAGTTATTTTAGACCGAGACTTGTCAGATTCAGATATTATTAATTTAAACAAAGGTCTACAAGACACCAGAGCGGTAAAAGTAGTTAAATTAATTTTATTTGCTTTCGAGGTACTTTCTCATGAGTGGCAATATTTTTCTTCTATCGGCATGGATGGCTATTTGCTGAAATCTATGTCTTCAGATAGTTTTCTCGAAAAGATTGAAGCTGCGATCGAGCAAGTAGAGTAACTAAAAAGGCGTTGCTGATTTAAAGTATGAAATCGAAATGGCGAGCTATTAGCTATTAGCTATTAGTTATTAGCTTTTTAGTCGATCTGCTCCATTAATTTTGCCTAGGTACTTAACTAAAAAATGACCAATAAACTAACCGCAGCAATACCCGCTTTCAGGTGTATGATTTTTAGATTTAATGGTTGAGATAGGCATGGGGAGCATGGGGAGCGTGGGGAGTAGGGGGAGAAAACCTTGTTGCTTCGTTTTAAACCAAGTAAAAATTTACCTAATTATTAAAAACATACACTTGAGAGAGCAATACCCGCCATAGCCAATAGAGAATGAGTAATACTCCGATGGGGGAATCTATCCTCTATCCAACTGCTGAGAGGAAAAGAAGATTTTACCGATAGTACTTTCAGTAGTATCTAAGTCGGGAAGCTGCGAGCCAAGAATAGCTAAACCTAAAGGTAAAGGGTCTGCTGTTCCTATTGTAAGATGTTCCGCCAGAGTGCGATCGCGCTGTGGGTGATAGACATTAATTCCGATAAACATTGTATCTATCCTTAGTAATTGGAGTAGAGTTACTTTGTACTAGTGTGGGCTTTGGTAAGGCGATCGTCATTCAAGTCCCAAGGTAGAGCCAGCTTCATTTGACCAGGAGAAGACTTCTTCTTTTTAGACTTGGGTTTCAGGCTAATACCAGCCAGCAATTTACTTCCCCAATGACTCTGTTTCTGAGGTTTCGCTTTAGGTTTATATCTACGGCAAAATCCTTTATATTTCTCGGCACATTCTTCTAGAGTTTTGCCTAATGAAAGAAAAGCAGGATGCCATTGAGTCAAACCATCATCAGTCAAGCGATCGTGAGTACCATAATTACTAAAGTCATAGAAAAATCCTTGATTTATCCTGGCAGCTTTAGGATTAGCATGAATGTACCTGAGAGTATTTAAAGCTCTTTCTTTATCAGTATTCTCAAATCCGCTACTGTGATAGCGTTTTTCCCAAAAATGTCCAATTCGTTTGAGCATTCGATTAAAACACATCGCAGTGTACCAATTCAGCCAGTGCATAATCTTGGGTAAATCTTCTGGCTGATTTGGTTCTAGCAAATAGTGAACATGATTACTCATAATGCACAATCCATAAAGCTTGAACTTAAATTTATCCAGAGCCTTTTTAATGGCATAAAGCAGGACATTTCGGCATTCTCGGCGATTTAGATGAAACTCGCGGTTATTACAACGAGTGGTAACGTGATAACAATATCCTGGCTTTAGTTCTCTTGGCTGACGAGGCATTAGTAGTAAAATTGATAAATGTTAAATTTGCCCAATTTTATGTCAAGCTCGATCGCATTTTCCCAAGATAAACTAGAATCTTTCCAAGCAAAACCAATTTTATCAGTCTTACATTTAGCTGGTTCGGCTGTATCTGAGTTTTATTATAAACTCTCAATAATTTATGCTCGCGAAGTAGTCCAACCTGCTGGAGTTAACAGTTATTATGCTGTATTGCATCCTGATGGATTATGGCAAATAGGTTCGTCTCTCGATAATCTTTCCCCTAAGATGTCTTTAACCGAAACGCTCGATCGACTACCGCAAGTAGATGTTGTTGTACCTCATATGTTCTGTATTCCTGGTATGACTAGTTATCGTTCTTTATTTGAAGATATATTAGGTATACCTGTAGTGGGAGCAAAATCTGATTGTAACTCGATCGCTAGTAATAAATCTCATACTAGAAATTTAGTAGCTGCTGCGGGAGTCAGAGTAGCCAAGGCGCAGGAACTCAGAAAAAACGAGCCTCTGACTATGCACCCCCCTTTTGTCGTTAAACCTAACTCGGAAGATAACTCCATGGGGGTAACTTTAGTTAAAGATGAATCAGAAATTAAAACTGCATTGTCAGCAGGTTTTAAATATGATGATACTTTATTGATTGAAGAATATATTCCAGGCAGAGAGTTACGTGTCGGGGTTATCGAACAAGAAGGAGAATTACACGTCTTACCCGCGATCGAATATTTCCTCCCTCAAGACAATCCTATCCGCACTTTAGATAATAAATTAGGCACAAAATCTGATGGAATGTTAGTAAGACAACCAGTAGATACTGCTTGTCCTGCTAAATTAGAACCAGAATTAGCGGAAAAATTAGCTCATGCGGTGAAAACTGCCCATAAAACTTTAGGATACCGCGATTATTCTCTTTATGATTTCCGCATCCATTCAGAGACTCAAGAACCCTATATGTTAGAGTCTTGTTCTTTTTGGTCTTTTATTCCTGCTAGTGTATTGTCAAGAATGATTATTGCTGATGGTCAAAAATTAGAAGATGTCGCTTTAAAACTCTGGACAAATGCAGCGAAGCGAACCCGTGTAGCTTGTGGTTCTTTGTTTAAGTATACCAATACCGATAACAATTAATTCTCCCGCTACTCTTTGTAGCAAAATTGGTTATAAGCTCCTAATCTATATGGGTAACGCTATAGTATTATGGATAGATCTCGAAACATCATAACTGTTGTTATGTCTTCTTTGACCTTCTCCACAGTTTGTAACCATTAAGATCAAAAAGGGGTGGAACTCCTACAAGATTGTCTCCGTGCCAGTTTCTCTAGTGCTGGTTTAAATTTTAAAAATGGCATCCTTAATTAGCTCGATTTTGTCAGTTTCCTCCCAAGGTACTAAGCCAATATCTGTCCTGCCTACATGACCGTAAGTTGCTAGCTTTTTATAAAATCCTCCTTTGATTAGTGCGGGCAAAAATCGCAGATTAAATTGTTTGATGATTCCTGCTAATCGAAAATCAA